>CAMARL010000001.1 GCA_945860325.1 Spirosoma fluviale
GTTCCCGGCAGTGATTCATTATGTAATCGGTCTAGCGACGTGACCGCAAATCCATAACCTGATCGTATCCAACTTTTATCTAAAATTAATTGATTCATTTTACCTTTGAAAATGATATTTTCTGCGTTCTCCAAAGGATCAATTTCGCCTTTTTTGATTCTATAAACAACGTAATAGGCCGGGGGATCTTGATCTTCACTGGGTTCACCCGGTTTCCAGGCCAACAACCACTCGTCGCCTTTTTTCAATAAACTTACTTGGTGCGGAGGGGTAGGAGCGATGCTGTCTTTCCAAAGCATTGCCGGTATTAAAGCTACAGATGAATACTGATTTTGCCTTAAGGTATCCCGCCAACCTTTCACATTTCGGGTGATTAAATTTGAACTGAAATAGATTGATCCTTGCACGTTTGGTAAACTACGAGCGACCTTTAATTGTTTGCTTAATTCGTTCGGGGACCACACATCATTTAAGTGATATACCGCATGACCGATATAAATAGGCCTGCCATAATTATGGGCGCTCCACCATTTAGCTAGGGGTTCAAAAGCCGCTACTTTGTGACTCGTTTCCCAGTATAATTGGGGTGCCAAATAATCCACTAAGCCATCTTTCATCCATTTTTCTGTATCCGCAAATAAGTCATCATAGGATTGCAAGCCTCGCCGAGTGGGGGATCCATCTAAAACAGACTCACTCTGATGACGCCAAATTCCAAAAGGACTAATGCCAAATTTCACTTTGGGTTTGGTCGATTTGATCACATCCGAAATATCTTTAATGAGGTTATTTGTATTTCTTCTTCGCCAATCTCCCAGGCTTTCTTCTGGTAATTTATATTTTTCAAAGGCTTCGCGATCATTAATTTCTTCCCCTTTCATGGGGTAAGGGTAGAAATAATCATCAAAATGAATCCCGTCTACATCATATTGTTCGATGATATTTTTGACCAAATTCACTAAATAAAGACGGACTTCCGGAAGGCCAAAATTAAGGATGAATTGTCCATGGTATTTGATAATCCAATCGGGATGTTTTCGGACTACATGATTTGCGTCAAGAAGGGAATTGGTTGATATACTGGCCCTATTTAAATTCAACCAAGCATGAAATTCAATTCCGCGGGCATGACTTTCTTCGATCATGAAGGCTAGGGGATCATAGTAAGGGCTAGGTGGCTGACCTTGCAATCCCGATAAAAAAGTAGACCAGGGTTCCGGACTTTTTGCATATAACGCATCGGCGGCTGTCCTGATTTGAACAAAAACAGCATTGATTCCTGTTTTTTGATGGGAATTCAGAAGATCGACAAACTCATTTTTTTGCTTAATTCCATTGTAATTTCTGGGGCTGGGCCAATCGATGTTGGAGACCGTAGCGACCCAAACTCCCCTTAATTCTCTTTTGGGCCCAGCTGGGAAAAGAGTTAAGTGAAAAATAATGATAAAAAGAAATGCGTAGATTAGCCTCATTCAAGGCGCAATTTACCTAATATGACCGAAAATTTAGAATTTTAAATAGAATCGATGGAAAATAAATATCCCACACCCTTGAGTGTTTTGATATAATACTCAGGAATTTTCTCCCTTAATTTTCGAATATGCACATCTACTGTCCGCTCAACCACATATACGTCGGTCCCCCAAACTTTCTCCAAAAGTTCATCCCGATTAAAAACTTTGTTGGGATTTCTAGCTAAAAACGAAAGTAATTCAAATTCCTTTTTAGGCAACACCAAAAGTCGACCTTGAAAGCTAGCGGAATATTGAGTACGGTTGATAATTAAGTCGCCTATTTGAATAATTTCCTGTGCATTTTCTGCAGCTCCACCGCTTTCGCGATTTAACATAGATTTAATCCGGCTTACTAAGGCTCTTGGCTTAATTGGTTTTACCACATAATCGGTACCACCTGCCTCAAAAGCAGCTATTTCAGTATATTCTTCTCCACGGGCCGTTAAAAATAAAAGGATGGTTGATTTTAATTCAGGCATCAATTTCATTTGACGAGCCGTTTCAATACCATCTAAAATAGGCATCATGACATCCAAAATGACTAAATTAGGTTTGAAGGTTTTCGCTATTTCTAATGCCTGCTGTCCATTGGCCGCTTTAGCTAAAACATAGTTTTCTTTTGCTAAATTGTATTCCAATAATTCTAGAATATCTGGATCATCGTCAACCAATAAGATTTTAGTATTTTGTTTTCCTTGACTCATGGATAGAACCGATAGCTTATGATGAAATTATGAAGCAAATATAGACAGCTATATGTTACCAAATTGTTAATTTTTATCGACATTTATACTATCAAATATACAATTTATGTTTAAAGATTCGCCTTATTCTGTCCGATTAGCTTCCGTTTTGATTTCCATTTACTTGGTAATGCTGGGCTTGTATTATTTACAGGATTTGTTGATTCTAATTGCATTTGCTCTCATTCTCGCCATGGTTCTGCTCCCACTTTGTCGTGGCCTTGAGAACAAAGGCTTCCCTAGATCTGCTGCGATCTCCATTTGTCTACTTTTTTCTGTGGCAATTATTGTGGGTTTAATTTCATTATTAGCCTTTCAAATCATCGAATTTTCAAATGATTGGCCAATTTTTATTAAAAAAGCAGAAAAATGGATTTCTGGTTTGCAAACTTTTCTTTCAAGAAACTTAAATATTTCAAGGAAAAAGCAAATGCTAGAGCTTAGTAATCAAACCATTGGATTATTGAAAAACTCAGGAAGTATTTTGACTGCCACCTTTTCAACAATCGTCCATTCGCTTACTATTCTAATTTTGATTCCCATCTTTATGTTTTTTATGCTGTTTTACAGAAGCTTCTTTTTTACTTTTTTGGCGATGGTTTTCCCAACAACTGAAAAAGATACGTTGAGAGGTATCATGGGTAAAACAGGTTCAGTCGTTCAGGGATATTTAGTGGGATTACTTTTTGTCATGTTTACGGTGGCAGGGGCTAATAGTATAGGTTTTTGGTGGATAGGCGTAGATTATCCTATTTTCTTTGGAATAACGACGGGTTTATTGCTTTTGATTCCATACATCGGAATTTGGATAGGGGCGAGTTTGCCCATCTTGCTATCTTTAGCTACGTTAAGCCCTTCGCATGCCTTAGCTATTATCGCATGGATTGCTACGGTCCAATTTATCGAGGCCAATTTTATAACTCCTTTGGTCATTGGTTCCAAAGTCAGCATTAATCCCTTAGTGGCTATGTTGGCTCTTTTGGGAGGCGAAATGCTTTGGGGAATCCCTGGGTTGATTTTAGCTTTGCCTTTTACAGCGATCATCAAAGTGATTTTTGATCATGTGCCCACCTTACAGCCTTATGGTTTTATCTTAGGCGAGGCACCCAAACGTGTTAAAGAGACAGAAGCTCCTTAAACCGGATGGATTGTCGGCGAGAAATTTCTATTTTTTCTCCTTTGCCAACCAGCGTAACCTGCAATCCACCGGAAAACCAGGGTTCAATTTTTTCGATGTAGTTTAAGTTGATGATGTGCTTGCGATTCGCCCTAAAAAATACTTTGGGATCCAATCGGTCTTCCAGGGCATTTAATGATTTAAGGACTAAAGGTTTTTGGTCGTCAAAAAATAAACGCACATAATTTCCCATCGATTCACAAAGGCGTACTCGGTCCAGTCGAACAAACCAACATTTTTCACCGTCTTTGACAAATATCTGATCATTGGCACCTAAAAGGTGTTGGCTTCTATCTTGGCCCTGCGTGGCTGTTTTATGCTGGGTAGCATGGAATCTATTTTCTAATTTTTGAATGCTGTCCGAGAGCCGAGTTAACTCGATTGGTTTTAAAACATAATCTAAGGCATTAACTTCAAATGCTTTGAGGGCAAATTCGTCAAAAGCCGTAGTGAAAATAATTTCTGGTAAATATCCCTCCCATTCCTCTAGCCACTCAAATCCAGTTTTACCCGGCATCTGAATATCCAAAAAAAGCACATCAGGTTTTAATTCTTCCACGAGTGGCCCGGCCTCTTCCGTATTGGAAGCTTCTGCAATGACTTCGATGGTTGGAAAATTTTCCAATAATCTTTTCAGTTCGTTTCGGGCTAGACGTTCATCGTCAACTATAATTGCTTTCATGGTTAGTGTATTTAATTCTCAAGATAGGGTAAATTCACTTCGGCAATCACATGATTTTTGTCCAAAGGTCCAAGACTAATTTGAGCGGTTTCTCCAAACAATATTTGTAGTCGATTTTTTGAATTAATGAGTCCGACGCCCTGTTCTTTGGATAAAACTGGACTCTTATAATGTCCAGGATTGACGACCTTGATAGACAAAATTCCTTCCTTATTTTTTGCGTCAATCGTGATGGTCCCTCCTGTAATTTTTTTAGAAATACCATGTTTAATTGCATTCTCAATTAGCGTTTGTAATAGCATGGGGGGAATTTGTGCTTTATGACAATTTTTGTCTGCCGTAATTTCCCAAGCTAATCGGTCTTCATACCTGATTTTTTCTAAAGATAAATAATCGGTGACCGTGTCTAACTCTTCCGAAAGAGAGATTGTTTTTTTACGCTCAGTAAGTAAGGAACTTCGAAGTAATTTTGACAACTGATTGATGCCTTTTTTAGCTTTTTGAGGATCCTCAGTGATGAGCGCCCGAACACTATTAAGTGCGTTAAATACGAAATGAGGATTCATTTGTGCTCTTAAAACTTTGCTTTCTGTTTCTAAAATGGTTCTTTCTAATTGGTCATTTTCTCTTTCCATTTCTAATTTTTTGTTGGAATATTGAAAAAAGAAATAGATCAATTGCCAAATGGCGAGCGGTTTGGCAAAATTTAAAAATATCTGCAATATGATGAATGGACTTAATTCAATAGCATAGTTCTCCGATAGAAAAATATAATCCAATGGGATATTGAGTCCAACAAGACAAGCAGACATCAAGATGAGTGCGACCAAATTCACCTGGATTAAGGTAAATGAAGGTAGGTCCTGCCAACGGTATTTATGCGAAATTTGCCGATAAACGTGTGTCAGAAATACGGCTAATGAGATATTGACAAAAGATGAAAAAATCCACTCCCATTTCCAGCCATATTGATTCGTGTACAATAATGCTTCGTTTAACGCCCAAATGAACCATCCAGATAATTGAAATTTCCAATACAAATGGCTTCGGTTCATGCGTATAGAATTTAGATGGAATCTGGTAAAGTTTGTAAATGATCCGCATGATTTGCTTTTAAGGAAATGAATTGTCCTTTTTCATAATCATATTGCAGGTGATATAAGCATAAGTTTTGATGGGCAAAATGGTCCATATTTTGCAAGGGCTGATTGAAAAGATGCGTTAATAATACGCGCATTGCTCTTCCATGCATGGCAATTAAGATAGATTTTTCTTCCCTTCTAGAAATAATGAGTTCGACAACCGGCTTTTGTCTTTCCAATACGTCGATCGGACTTTCCCCTTCTTCAGACTGAATGTGTACGTCTCCCTTTCTCCACGTTCTGACTAAATTTCTATAGTAAGCATCGTCCTCATTTGAAGGGGTTCTACCTTCGCGAATTCCCCAAGAAATTTCATTTAATCCTTCGTATTGTTCCCACGGAAGTCCTTTGTCGATGAATCCTTTCACCGACTGATGAGTTCGGCGTAAAGCGGAGGTGTAAATTTTATCAAGGGCTAAATCTTGATAATGTTCAAAAAATGCTTGTGCCTGCCTATGGCCTAATTCGTTTAAATCCGCATCAATTCCACTTCCTTGAACCACCCTCATTCGATTATAATCTGTTTCACCATGACGAATAAGGTAAATGTCTTTTAAAGCATGCATATAAATTGGGTCAAAAGGAGTTTAATTCGTTAAATTATTCCGAATTTTACGTGCAAAAATACGAATATTATGTTTAATACATCCATCTCATTAGACACACTTAATTCAATGGGACATGGTACCATGATCGATGTGTTGGGAATCGAGTTTATTGACGTGCAACCGGATTTTATCAAGGCAAAAATGCCAGTGGACTCTCGAACAAAGCAACCCTATGGTTTGTTACACGGGGGAGCTTCCGTAGTTTTAGCTGAGACTTTAGGAAGTATTGCATCATCATTGGCCGTGGCTGATCCTACTAAACAACGTGGTGTCGGTGTTGAAATAAATGCCAATCACATGAAATCGGTCAGAGAAGGATTTGTCATAGGTACATGTACCGCATTAAAAATAGGTAAAACATTGCATGTATATGATATCAAAATTCATGATGAATCAGGAAATTTAGTTTGTGTAAGCCGATTAACAGTAGCTATTTTGTCTTATTAAAATGCCTAAGAATACGAGTATATATCGCCAAGATACTGAATGGAATCAACTTTGGAATGAGGCTCAGCAACTTGATGCGGCCATCGCTCTTTGGCGCTTACCTAACTCGGAAAAACGGACACTTTTAATTGACACCCAAGGTGGAAATCCAACGGATTCCCTTGATCTCCAGTCTTTTGAGCCAGGATTTATGGCGGCTCCATTTGTCGGAAATCCCTATTTTTTAAAGGCTGAGTATTTGTTTGTTTCCGAGGTGCCAACAGTTCATGTATCTGTTAAAGAGGTATTTCCTTCTAAGACCGGTTCACCTAAAAAAGAAAATTTTCTGTATTGGGTGAACGCAAGTATTCAAGAAATCAAAGCAGGTAATTTTCAAAAAGTTGTGCTTTCTAGGACAGAAGAGGAAGCTTTGGGGGCTGATTATTCGACCTTGCATTTTTTTGAATCGCTTTGTCAAGTATATCCTCAAGCATTTGTTTCGGCTTTTTATGTGCCATCGCTTCAGCAAACTTGGATCTGTGCGACCCCTGAAGTTTTAGTTTCATTAAATTATGAAGGTATATTTAAAACGATTTCTTTAGCTGGTACGCAACCCGTGTCAACAAATGATGGGCAGGTTACCATACCTCAAGAAGCCCGCTGGTCACAAAAGGAGATCGAAGAACAGGCTTTTGTTAGTCGGTATATTATTGAATGTTTTAAGAAAATCAGGTTGCGTGAATATATTGAAAATGGTCCCAAAACGATTCAAGCTGGTAATTTATTGCACCTGAAAACTGAATATGTGGTAGATACAAAGGCGCTCAACTTCCCGCAATTGCCGGGGATTATGTTGTCTTTATTGCACCCAACTTCAGCTGTTTGTGGTACTCCTAAAGAAGCGGCAATTGACTGGATTAAACAGGCAGAAGCCTATGACCGTGAGTTTTATAGCGGTTATTTGGGCCCCGTGAATTTGAATGATGAGATTTATTTATTTGTCAATTTGAGGACGGTTAAAATTACGAAGGATACAAATGGGTATTTAGCTACTTATTATGCAGGTTGCGGAATTACAGAAGACTCTGACCCAGAAAAAGAATGGGAAGAAACGGAAATGAAGTGTCATACACTCCAACGAATTTTATCGATTAATTAATAGACCCTACCTATTATTTTGGTAGGGGTTTCCCTGAAATGATGACTTTCACTGTATCGATACGTGCATCTGTAACCGTCATGATTTGAAACTGAAAGGCGGACAAAGTAATGACTTCATTGACAGCTGGGATATCTTCATATAGATGGATTAACATGCCGCCAAGTGTCTCGTAATCGCCCTCAGGAAGATTCCAGTTGTATTTCTCATTTAAATAATCAATTTCATGGCGTCCAGAAAGGATGAAGGTATGGTCATCCAGTCGCTTTTCGATCCAATCTTCGGTATCATCAAACTCATCTTGAATTTCACCAAAAATTTGTTCCATCACATCCTCCATGCTGACGAGTCCTGAGGTACTTCCAAATTCATCGACAACAATCGCTAATGATTTTCTTTCTTTTGAAAATTTCAACATTAAATCATTGGCTGGCATGGCCTCGGGGACAATGGGAATGGAAGTGAGGATGCTTTGAATATCTTTTGGCTTTTTGAATAAGGCCAACGAGTGACAGTATCCAACCACCTCTTCTAAGGTCTCTTTATAAACTAAAACCTTTGAATGGCCACTTTCAATAAATACTTTTTTGAGACCCTCAATACCTTCCTCTATTTCGATGGCCGTAATTTCAGTTCGGGGAATCATACAATCTCGCACTTTGACTTGCTTAAACTCCAATGCGTTATGAAAGATTTTCGTATCTACCTCATTTTCTTCTTCCGTGGAAACCTTTCGATTTAAATTTTGCAAGTAGTGGTTTAGGTCGGTTAAGCCAAAGGCAGGTTTTTCTTCAGAATAGCTTAAACGTAATACCCGAGTGATGAACCATTTCGACAATCCTACCGTCAGCCAGACTAATGGGAACATCAGCGTATTTATGATCCAAATAGGAATGGCTAAAAATTCTAGTATGGCATCCGGATTGATTAAAAATATACTTTTTGGGGTAAATTCAGATGTGGTTAATATAATAATGGTCGCGACGATCGATGCGATAAGTCTGGCAATAATTACATTCGTAATCCAAGGTAAATTGGCCAAAATCAGGTGATGCAAAAACTCTTCCATAAAAATGCCATAGGCCACTAATGAAAGTGTGTTACCGATCAACATGGTTCCAATAAATTGAGATGGGCTTTGATTGAAATGAGCAATGATCTTGGCACTTAGGATGTTCTGCTTCGCCTTAAGTTCAAAATAAAGTTTGTTGGACGACACAAAAGCCATTTCCACCCCAGAAAAAAATGCTGAAAAAACCATGGCTAAGATGATTCCTACGTATTGAGGCGTTTGTATGTCGGCCATTGAATCCAATTTATTTCTTATTTGATTTTTGTGAGTCTTCTTTTTTCATTCGTTCATTTTTTGAATACTGAAAGTAAAAAAGGCAGGCGACGCAATACATGAGCCAGCCGTAATGATAAAATATTTCAGACCAGAAATGGCCTTGAATATCTTTCGGTACCGGAGAATTTAAATCGATGATCCAAATAATAAAAAACCCAATCCCGGCCGCTAAACTTAAAATTTCTTTTCTACCCATATTAGGCAATCATTTTTTCTGTCCTTCTAAATGTAGAGACAAATAAGCCAATAAAAATTAAAATAGATCCTACCCAAACTAAATTTATGTATGGCTTTTCCAGCGCTTTGATGATAATTAAATCTTGTTGGGTTGTATTATAAGAAAAACTAAATTCCTGTGTTTGCGGATTTATAGCAGTAAACTTAATTTTTATCCCCGTTTCTTCGCTTTCAAATGCGGGCATAGCCACCATTCTATTTTTGATAATGAAGGTGGGTGTTAGTTGGAACTGCTGAAAATTCTTTCCCAACACATTAAAATTAGCCCGAACGGCTGCATCATTTGCACCCAACACGACATTCTCTACTTCGGTGACACGGGTGACATCCACCAAAATCGCTACAAAATCATTTAAGAATAAAGTATCTCCGATAGATACCGTCGCATCGACGGTTTGACTCCATTGCTTTTCTGATCCGGCATCTGCGGCAAGGCGTGGATCTAATGAAACGTAGGTATAAATATCGTGATCCCAAGCATGTTTAACATCTGGAGAAATGGCGGTTCCCATTTTGGGATTCATTTGCCAACGAGGAAATAGGGAGACGCTTTTACCTTCTGCGTTTTTAAATTCCAATTCGTAATAATTATTTTCGGGTTCCACGGTCAAGGTGTCTCCTTTTTTAGCGATGGATTTCCCTTCTTTTTCAATATTTTTCAAAGCAACTGCATGAAAATCACCTTCAATGATGTCAAAATCTTTGCGGTTAAAATACCCAGGCTTTCCTCTTAATTCTATTTTTCTACCCTTGTAAGTAACTAAATAATCCTGCATTTGCGCTCCTTGTCCTAGCCAAAGTGGTAAATTTTCCTTGTTTTCTTTGTTGTCATCCTTGGTGAATTGCTCTACTTTATTGGAGATAGCAAAGCCCGATCGATTGAGCGAAACAACTTTGGAATAGCCGGACGAAAATAGAACGCCAATAATCATAATTGCCAGGCCTACATGGGAAAGCGCACCTCCCGCAATGGAGAATTTTTGCTTCGTTAAAAACCACAATATTTGGCCATTCGCCATGAGTGAAAAAAGTCCGCTCCATAATAAAGCGATGTATGGAATTTCATACACCTTTTCGAAATTAACGACTAAAACGGTTAATAAAACAGAGCTCAAAAGAGATGAGTAGAGCGGTTTAAATGAAGTGGATTGTTTTAATTTCCCCCACCAAACATATTGGCCAATTCCGCTTAAAAGTGCTACAGCAATGAATATCCAAATTTGAATTTTACTGTAATGTGCGACTTGATCAGCAGGCAAAGCTATATTTGAAACCAGACCAAAGGCCTCTGCAATTTTATTGTATACGGGAATGGACGTCGTAAAAATCAGTTGGAATGCCGATAAAGTCAACACAGAAGCTCCGACAAAAATCCAAAATTCCTTATGGTAAATGCCAATTTCCTTTTCATCCTTGGGTAAACTTTTCCAACGATACACCGCTAAAATTATGGCCCCAATTAAAAACGTGAACATATAGATTAGGAGTTGGCCCGAAAGACCTAAATCTGTAAACGAGTGAACGGAAGCATTCCCTAGCACCCCAGACCGATTTAAAAAAGTAGAATAAAGGACTAAAATAAAAGTCGAGATGACCAAAATAATGGAAGTTTTCAGAGCAGCACTTGAATTCCGATGGGCTATCATGGTATGAATGGCGCCAATTAAAACGAGCCATGGAACAAAAGAGGCGTTTTCCACCGGATCCCAATTCCAATATCCTCCAAAATTCAAAGTCTCATAAGCCCAATAGGCACCCATGGTAATTCCAATCCCTAAAATGGCTGCTGAAAATGCAGCCCAAGGCAAAGCGGGTTTTATCCATTCGGTCAACTTATTTTTCCATAAACCTGCTATCAAATAAGCAAAAGGAACGAGTGTCAGTGCAAATCCTAAAAAGAGTGTTGGCGGATGAATCACCATCCAATAATTCTGTAGTAATGGGTTTAGGCCACGTCCATCTTTTGGAATAAAATTAGGCTGTAAACTCCAAACAGGTAAATCGGGCTGCGCCTCTCTCAACAAAAGAAATGGGGATGATCCGATTTTCAAATCGATCCATGGAATAATGACACCTAAAATCATGGAAGTCAAAAAGGTTTGCACTAAGGCAAAAACAGTCATTACGGGCAATTCCCATTTAGGGTTTTTGATCATTAAAATCACCCCTAAAATGGCTTGCCAGAATATCCAAAGTAAAAATGAACCTTCTTGGCCTTCCCAATAGCATGAAATCATGAACATGTTAGGCAGTGCTAATGAAGAATGCGTGAAGGCGTAATGATATTCAAAATAGTGATTGTAGATAATGACAAAAAGGCTTGTAGCCACGCCAATCACTAAAAATAAATGAATAATAAATAAGGTTCTAGCCGTTTTTTTCCAATCATTTTCGGCGAGTTCATCGGTCGACTGAGTCGCTTTAAAGTATGAAAATGTGGCTAAAGCGGCCGTTACAAATGACCCAATTACCATTAAATGACCCGTCGTGCCAATATTTTCGTGTATCATATTTATTTTTTCGCTTCTAGTGAAGCACTTGAATCAACAGAAATTGTACCCTCTTGATATTTGGATGGGCATTTTAAAAGAATTTTGTCGCAATAAAAGATCTTGTCTGCTTTCATACTTCCGACTAAAACAATTTTTTCGGATTTTTCAAAATCCTGAGGCTTTGGGGCGGCATAAATGACTTGGTTTTCACGGCCTAAACTATCTGACACCGTAAACTCTAGTCGGTTTGCATCCAAGGCAGGGTTAAATACCATCCCTATAATCTTCCCTTGAGCGTCTTTTTTAAGTTTTCCTACGACATGTACTTTTTGGGATGGGTCAGATTTCGAAATTTTTTCTGCTTCATCAAAGCCAACATACGTACTCGCGTCGCTCGTCGTAATTAAAATAATGCCGATAGCAATGGCTACCAAAATCAAACCAATGATATGTGTTTTTTTCATATTAAGCTTTCTTAGGAATCTCTTTTTCTAGTCGGGTAATTTTATTGCCCAAGTTGAAAAGGTAGATAAAAAGACCCACGAGAATTAATAAAACTACTGCAATGACTACATATATTTTCCCATCGGCACGGAATTGATCCGCCATTTCGATGTCGGCTTGTTGGGCCATCCCAGTAAAACTGCTAACTAAAAGAATCAATAAAGTGTTTGAAAATTTCATATCTATTCGTTTTCTGATGTTATGTGTTCTAATTTTTTTATACGAATTCTAAGGTTTGTGATCCAATAGCCTAACAGGGTCCAAGCTATAATTGCCGGGTAAAAGACCAATCGCATATTGGAGTCTAAATCATATTTTGAAAATCCTGGATTCCCTCCATTTCCCGGATGTAATGAATCGGTCATACGAGGCAATATCCAAATCAAAATCATGAAAATAACAAAGGCAAAAATATTGTAAACATTTGATATTCTTGCTTTTTGCTGTTCATCTGGCATGGAGGAACGCACTAAGCCATAGGCCAAATAAATTAATAGACCGATCGCAACCGAATTTAATTTTGGGTCGTTGGTCCACCAATCTCCCCACGTAAATTTCGCCCAAAGGCTGCCTGTAACTAGACCTAAGGTGGCAAAAACTAAACCGGTCTCCACATAGGCATTGGAGATGAGATCACTTTTGATGTCTGATTTTCGAAGGTATTGAATCGAATGGTATACCGAGGTTCCCAATAAAAAAATCATGGTAAACCACATCGTGACATGAAAATATAAATTTCTCACGGTTTCATTTAGAATGGCTTGTCGGGGCACCTTCCCCATAAATCCTGCCCAAATCGTATAGATTAAAAGCAGCATACAGGCTATTTTCCAATAATTCTTTTTTAATGTCTCCATATATAGGGGAATAAAATTCCTGATAATACTATAACAATTACGTCTAAGGAGGCCAAAGTAGCCATTTCATCCCAATTCTCCTGCATGGATATTCCATCCATCGCACTTTTTGATAGTTTAAGTAAGAGCAATAAAAGTGGTATGATGATGGGAAAACTAAGAACCGACATCAACGTGGCTGAATTTTCGCCTTGTGCAGCTATTCCTGCGACCATCGTCAGTGTTGCTGAAAAACCAATAGATCCTAATAGTAATGAGAGAAGATACAAAGGTAAATTCCCCACTGGATTCCCCATGACCCAAGAATAAAATAAAATACCGACAAATGAAATGCCGATCATTACAAGCGCATTGTAGAAAATTTTCGAGTAGATGACCGCTTCTGGGCTTACGATCGAATAATAAAATAGATTGCGCTGTTTTGATTCTTGCGTGAAACTTTTACCGATGGCGTTGACGGCGATAAATAAGATAATGAGCCAAAATAAGGTATTCCAAGTGATGGGATTGATGGCTTGTTGCTTGGCCTTAAAAGATAAATAACAAACAAATATAGTGGAGGCCAAATACAAAAGTAATCCATGAATCGCGTATTTCTGACGCCATTCCATCTGGATTTCTTTTTTAACCAACACGCGTATTTCTTTTATTAGCATGAATTAATCTAATCGGACACGCAATTTACGACAGAAAATTTGCTTTAAGGAATATTATATAAGTATTTTACCCTGGGATTAATCGTAAATCTGTTGATTTGAATCTTTCAGCATTAGACATCAAATTAAATCTCCACTTGATCATTTTTTAGCTCGGATATACTTAGTACATTTGTAGCTAATTTTGAATAATTCTAAATAGGAAAGCTTAGTTCTATATGCGTACAGTTGCAGATTTGGGTATTGGTGAACATGGGTTTATTTCAGGTTTTACGGATGAAAAACTTTCCTTAAAATTATTAGAAATGGGTTGTTTGCCAGGTACGGAAGTGATTTTAACGCATCATGCTCCATTTGGTGACCCTATTGCCATTAAAGTTTCAGGCTATACTCTATCGATGCGAAGAGAAGAGGCGGCCACCATCCTAATTAATCATAAGTAAATTGGCTAAAATCCCTAAAATAGCATTGATTGGAAACCCAAATGCGGGGAAGTCGTCCTTGTTCAACACATTGACTGGCCTACGTCAAAAAACGGGAAATTTCCCTGGCGTGACCATGGATAAATTAACCGGAATATGGGAATTAGGTCCAAAAAATCAAATTGAGATATTAGATTTACCGGGAATATATAGTATTTATCCAAAGTCCATCGACGAGGAATTAGTGATTAATATTTTGGGCAATCCGGCACATCCTGATTATCCCGATATGGTCATTGTCGTGGCAGATGCATCTAACTTAAAGCGAAATTTATTGCTTTTTTCTCAAGTTCGTGACTTGGGAATTCCTACTGTTTTGGCTCTCAACATGATTGATGTAGCGGAAAATGAAGGCTATGTGATCAACTCGATCAAGTTAGCTCGGGAACTAAGTGTTGAGGTGGCGGAAGTAAATGCTAAAAAGGGAATTGGTGTTAATGGATTAAAATTAGCGGTTCAAAAAACCTTAGAAAATCGATTTGCATCCAATGATGGCTTGCCACTTCCGGTATCGGAGGAGCTGATCGACGAAATTCAGGCGGCGTTTGGAGAGGTGGATCCTTACCGATGTTTACTTTGGCTGATGGAACATGATCGAATGAAAATGTTTACGAAAGCTCAGTGTGCAGATTTGGATCAAATCATGGTCAAACATGATTTTGAACCCAAAAAATACAAGTCGGCCGAAACTGTGAAACGCTATGAGTTTTTAACTGAGGTAGTCGATCGTTGCGTGATTAATTTAAATCGACAATGGGATGCGCCACCGGTGAAAACATGGACAGACCGATTAGATAAATTATTTTTACATCCTGTTGGCGGATACCTATTTTTTTTGGCGATTTTATTTGTCATGTTTCAAGCCGTTTTTACGTGGGCCACGTATCCCATGGATGCCATAGACGCCGGTGTGGCTTTTTTAAATGATTGGTTGAAAGATATACTTCCAGAATCAACCTTAAGAGGATTGTTGACCGATGGATTAATTGCAGGAATTGGGGGTGTTTTGATCTTTATTCCACAAATCGCCTTCTTGTTTTTCTTTATCTCTATGTTGGAGGAAACGGGCTATATGTCTCGGGTGATGTTTATCATGGATAAATTAATGCGCCGATTTGGATTAAATGGAAAGTCGGTGGTTCCTCTTCTCTCCAGTGTAGCCTGTGCCGTGCCTGCCATTATGAGTACTCGGTCTATCGGGTCAAGAAAAGATCGTTTGATCACTATTTTGGTGACACCTTTGATGTCATGTTCGGCGCGATTGCCAATTTACACGGTGTTGATTGCCCTAGTGGTTCCTGAAAAAAACACTTTGTTTGGGCTTTTCAACTTACAAGGATTGGTGTTATTTATCTTGTATTTGCTAGGATTTTTTATGGCATTATTTTCAGCCTACATCATGAAATTGATTCTCAAGGCGAAGGAAAAGAGTTACTTCATCATGGAATTACCCACCTATAAAGCACCGAGATTTAAGCATGTGAGCTATACAATTTTGAATAATGTGAAGGCTTTTGTTTTTGAAGCGGGTAAAGTCATTGTAGCTATTTCGATTATCTTATGGGTATTAGCCAGCTATGGCCCTGGAAATAGTATGGAGGATGCGAGCAACCGAATTAAAATTCAAAACCCAAATTTATCAGGTGTTGAACTGACTAATAAAATAGCCGGGGAAAAATTAGAAAATTCCTATGCGGGTCATTTTGGTAAGTTTATCGAACCTGCTATCAGGCCTTTGGGCTATGATTGGAAAATAGGTATTGCGCTGATCACTTCATTTGCGGCCCGAGAGGTATTTGTGGGCACCATGTCGACCATTTATAGCTTAGGGGGTGAGATTGACAATGAAAATGCGACGATCAAAAATAGAATGCGTGCTGAGGTAAATCCCCAAACTGGGAAACCGATGTATGATCTGGCTTTAGGATTTTCTTTGCTGATTTTCTATGCCTTTGCCATGCAATGCATGAGCACGTTGGCAACGACCTACCGAGAAACTAAATCGTGGAAATACCCGTTGATTCAATTCGGATATATGACCGCATTAGCGTATTTGTCTGCTTTTCTAGTCTACCAAACGCTTTCTTAAATTTTAATCGGGATAGAAGTGGCCGCTAAATTGCTCGTCGCTTTCGCTAAAATTTTCCCATCCTGATTGTACATTTTGGCTTCTACATTAGCTATTTTCTTGCCCACTCGGTAGACCTCTGAGGTAACCGTAACTTTTTCACCTGCTTTAGCGCCATATAGAAAGTCGACATGCAAATTGATGGTTACATAAAGGTGATCTATCTGAACGGTAATCAAGGTCATTCCCATGATTTCATCCAACATCGTTGAAATAATACCCCCGTGTAAAACGCCAGCATGATTACATTGGTCTGCTCTCACGTCAAATTCAGCTGTAATTGAGCCTAATGTGGCTTTTTTCAAGGTGCCGTCTAACCACGTAGATACAGCGTTCGGGTTTCCGTCAACAATCTTGCGATCTAAATTTTGGTTCAAAAACTGAAGAACCGTTTCGTTTGGTTTCATATTAATTGGTTAGGCGGAAAAATAATTTTTTACGAGCGGGTCCATGTAGATGTCCGACCAAACATAGGCACTCCCACATATCCTCGAATATCTAGGACTTTGTTATTGTCTTTTACTTTTAAAATACAATCGTAGGTTTTACCTGATTTAGGGTCATAAATTTTGCCATCTTCCCAAGCGGATCCTGTGAATTTAAAATCTTGAAGAATAACGGTATTTACAATATCTCTTGAACGTAATTTAGAATCTGGATTATTAACATCTTTTTTACCAGGCGTTTTTGACCAAATAATTTTGCCATAAAATTTATCACCTTGTTTGTAAATACTGATTTTCCCGTCTTTTTCTTGGGAAAGCCACTCGCCTAAAATGGCATCAGGACCTGAACTTGCAAATGAATTAGCATGTAAAATAAGGGTGCTTAGCAATAATAAAAATGTTGTTTTCATAGATAGAAATTTTTTGAATGTGCAAATATATGGTGAAATCATGATAAATTACTAAACTAATAGAATTCGAAAAGGTTTGCTGACCTCATTCGGAATACTTATTTTTGTACCAAATTTCTATTTAAATTTACATGAAGAAAATCACAGCCAATATTACATTATGAATTATATTTTAGATCAAATTCCAGAGAGAACTTCAAAACCACGTCAAAAGGGATTGACGATGGTCATGGACAAAGGGTTGAGTTTAAGGCAAGTAGAAGATTTCATTGAGATGGGCGGCGCTCATACCGACATCGTCAAACTAGGTTGGGCCACGTCTTATGTGACACCTAATTTGAAAGAAAAATTAGCCATGTATAAATCAGCAGGAATCCCCGTTTATTTTGGCGGTACCTTATTTGAAGCATTTTATATTCGAGGCCAAGTAGATGAATATCAGCGTGTACTAGACCAATATGGGATGGAATATGCTGAAATTTCAGATGGTTCCGTGGATATGCCTTCCGATGTCAAATGTGAATTTATTCAGAAATTATCCAAACAAGTGATTGTTCTTTCTGAAGTGGGTTCCAAAGATGAGGCTAAAATAATTCCTCCCTATAAGTGGATCAAGTTGATGAAAATGGAATTGGAAGCCGGTTCGTGGAAAGTGATTGGAGAAGCTAGGGAAGGAGGAAATGTGGGTTTATTCCGTTCGACAGGAGAAGTTCGGCAAGGATTAGTGGAAGAGATTTTGACTGAAATTCCCGAAGAAAAAATAATCTGGGAGGCACCTCAGAAGTCCCAACAGGTTTGGTTTGTTAAGTTAGTTGGCGCTAATGTGAATGTCGGCAACATCGCTCCTAACGAAGTTATTTCGTTAGAAACTATTCGTTTAGGTTTACGAGGTGATACATTTGACGATTTTTTAACTAAATAAATTACATTTTTAGGGCCTACCCAACACAAATAAAGGGTGTTTTGGGCTCATTTATTTTTATTAAATATCCACATGCTTCAATCACTTTTGGATTTGTTAAAAGATCCCTTGCAATTTCTTACTGAGTTTATTTCGGCCAACGGATCTTTGACGTATGCACTATTATTTTTAATCGTGTTTGTGGAAACAGGACTCGTGGTTATGCCCTTACTTCCTGGAGATTCTTTGCTATTTTCAGTGGGTTTATTGGCCTCAGCTTCGGGCCAACTAGATGTTTATTTTGTCATTCCACTACTGATTTTGGCAGCATTATCTGGAGATCAAGTCAATTATTTTTTAGGAAGATATTTCAGTTCTTGGATTAGGGAAAGGGAGCAAATCTTGTTTTTGAAGCGTTCACACGTAGAACAAACGGAAACATTTTATGCTAAATATGGGGCAAAGACCGTTATTTTAGCCAGGTTTATTCCTATTGTAAGAACGGTGGCCCCTTTCGTTGCCGGCGCCGGCCGCATGTCGTATCCCGTTTATTTACTTTATGGATTTTTAGGCGCATGCCTTTGGGTTACTTCCATAACCATCGCAGGGTTTTATTTAGGGGATAATGCCTTTATCAAAGAGAATTTTGAAAAGGTAGTCCTTGGGATCGTTGGGGTTTCAGTATTGCCTATCTTGGTTGGATTGATCAAGCAACGCTTAGCCAAATAAAAATTTATGGCGACTTCTTCTCTTTATGGCTTAATTGGTTATCCTCTCGGGCACTCATTTTCTAAAAAGTATTTTACTGAAAAATTTCAATTGCTAGGGCTATCCCAATCGCATGCGTATGAACAATTTCCCATCGCTTCGATCGACGAATTTCCTGGCTTATTGGCCCAGCATAAATCCACATTAAAGGGTTTAAATGTAACGATCCCTTATAAACAACTCGTCATGCCATTTTTAAGCGAGATAGATTCTGCCGCTTTAAAAATTGGTGCCGTCAACACGATTAAAATTTCTTCTAATGGGCATACCATCGGCTATAATTCAGATTATTGGGGTTTTAAAAACACACTTACTTCATGGACTGCTTTGGCCTATTTTAAATCAAAAAAAGCGTTGGTTTTGGGCCAAGGAGGAGCGGCTAAAGCTATTATTGTTGCATTGGAAGATTTAGGTATTCCTGTGATCAAAGTTTCCAGAGTGGCTTCCGGCGATGCTATATCCTATGAAGAAATTCCAAGAATTATTTCTGAAATTGGTCTGATCGTGAATACCACACCCCTAGGAATGTTTCCAAATATAGATAAAAGTCCACCTTTGCCTTACGCGGCTTTGAATGAACAGCATTTTTTATACGATGCCGTTTATAATCCATTAGAAACCTTATTTCTTAAAAAAGGAATTGCCGCTCGCGTAGGGGGGACACATACTGGAATTGATATGTTAATCGGCCAGGCAGATAAGGCTTGGGAGATTTGGCAATCTTAATGCAAATAGACGCCTCTTTTTTTCGCATCTGAAATAATTACCTCGACATGCTCGGATAGGGTAGTAGACAATTCGTATCCTTTGTAATCAGCGGAAATCGGAAATTTTCTGTAATTGCGATCAACCAAAACAGCTACTTGAATTTTTTTGACCGGGATACTTAAAAAAGGAGCTAAGGAATAAGAAAAAGTTCGACCTGTGTTTAATACATCGTCCACGACCACGATTACTTTGTTTTCAAATAGGTCTAAAGAACAATCGAAACTGACAGGTTTTTCATAAGGGATTTCTTTGTTCAAATGAATTTCCACGGCCTTAGCTTGAAGCTTTGAGATTTCCTGAATATGAGCACAAAGCATTTTAGCTAAGGCAAAGCCCTCGCCTATAACGCCGGCAATAATAATTTCTTTTTCTTCAAAGTTATTTTCATAAATCTGAAACGAAATTCGTCTGATTTTTTGAAGCAATGAAGGTCCGTCTAAGATTTGTTTTACCGACATATTTGGTTGTTGCACTAAAATAGCGCTTAAAATTACCAAAATTATCCAAATTTCGTACCTTTACGCTTTATTTAGCAGTTAAATTATTTTATATGGCCAAAATGTATGGGTCGCAACAGCGCCAACAAATGCAAGCTCCTTCCAATCCATTAGCGATTAAAACGAAGAAATACGGGTTAGAAAAAAACAAATACATTGGACTTTGTATGCGCCAATTGGTTGCCAATCAGTGGAAATGGTCATTTATTCCTTTGGTTTTGATTCTTGCTAATGTGGCTTTAAATCTTTCAGGCACCTATAAAAACTATTGGATTTATATATTTATTGCCATCGGAACCGTCGGATATATTTTATTTTGGTTGATTCAATTTACAGGAATCACACAATTGGCTCAGTATAAACAGCTTTTCGACAAGTACCGATATGAAATCGATTCTCGTCAAATTTTTATGAAAATTTCCGATAAGGAAGGGGGAATGCTGAAATGGGATATGATTTTAAAAGCATATAAGGATAAGCAATCTTATGTGCTTGAAATGGGAAAATTTCAATTTATGTATTTGCCATTTTCGATCTTCAATAATGAAAACGACAAAAAATTGATGGATAAAATCCTTCGCGATAAAGGATATATTCAATAAATTTTATGGGCAGAATCTTAGCCATTGATTTTGGTTTGAAACGCACAGGTTTAGCTGTGACGGATTCATTGAAAATTATTGCCAATGGCCTAGAAACAGTTCCAACACACACCCTACTCTCATTTTTAGATAGTTATTTCAAAAAAGAGGCCGTTGACGAGGTGGTCATCGGCATGCCGAAAAACTTAGATAATTCAGATACGGACTCGACCGCTGGTGTGCGAATTTTCATTAAAAGCTTCAAAAAGAAATTTCCTGAAGTACCCCTGCACGAGCATGATGAAAGGTTCACCTCAAAATTAGCGATGCAAGCCATGATCGCTGGTGGAATGTCTAAAAAAGACCGGAGAGAAAAAGGGAATATAGACCGCGTTTCGGCAACCATCATTTTGCAATCCTATATGGAAGCATCGCAATAGATTCGCTTTTATTTGGTCACTACTTTGGCAAAGCGATGGTAAAATGGAGTCTTGCTAGTAGAATTTTTAGGCTTGAATTTCCCTGTTATAATCGGCACATACATCACTCTTCGTCTAGATTTTTCTCCAAAATTGGGAGATACTTCTACTCGATGCCATAACCTTCCATCATGAATGGTTAAGTCACCTCGCTCGATTTCAAATGCAGCTTCTCTCGGGTCTGAACGATGATCGATAAATTGTTTTTTGCCGAAAAGCAATTTCAAGACACTTTGGTTTTGGGTTCCAGGCAACACTCTTAATCCTCCATTAGATGAAGGACAATGATCTAAATGGATACCTACATTAAGCATAGGTAATATTTTTTGGCCCAAAAATAAATCACGAGGGCTATCGGTATGCCAGCCCATTTGTGTGAATTTGGAATTAGGTTGATTTACATAGTGGTTGAACACCAAGCCATCTTTTTCATCTTCCGAAATTCGACCTTCGTATGGGGCTAGGAACTCAGTTAAAATACTTAATCGTGGATCTTTTAAAAATTCTTGCAATACATTGCTGTATTTATTTGTAAAGCACATGCGTTGAATCATGTCTTTTCCCTCCGGGTCTTTCCCAAATTTTAATGGAATTCCATTGATTTTTTGGACCCCTTCTTCAAGCCATTTTGATTCAATATTGGCTAATTGATCAATAAACACCAAGGCAGTTTCAGAAGAAATAAAATTCTTAAATTGAATCACCCCATATTTTTTGAAATAATCTTTTTGCTCTTGAGTAATTTCTGACCCAAGGGTGAAAGTTTTATATTCAAATTTTATAATTGGTTTTTTCATATTTGATCTGCAATGGTTACTAGGCAATACTCAGTCTCAAATTTCTTATTGAATTTTGAACTCGCAATTTATGTATTTGTTGCCGAAAAATTTAAACAAAATTTAATTTTGTGATAAATATCAGCAATCTGATTCCTAATTGACCATTTAATTTCCGAAATTTAGCTAAAATTTTAAAAATAAAAACTTGAAATATTTAATCTTGTTCATCTCAATAAATGCTTTTAGTCAACCCATTCCACATAAAGGTAAATATTTTGTTTATTGGGGCTACAATCGATCAGCTTATTCAAGCTCTGATATTTCCTTCAAAGGACCCGGATATGACTTTACCTTAAATAAGGTTTCGGCCTCTGATGCCCCGACTGCCTTTGACGGTTTTGAAACTTATTTTAATCCATCACTCTTTTCAATTCCTCAATTCAATTTGCATGCGGGGTATTTTATTAAGGATAATTTGTCCATAAGCATTGGTTGGGATCACATGAAATATGTGGTGGATGATTTTCAGAATAGCCATATTACTGGAAATATTTCAAGTCAAGCTTCAAATCCAGGTATTTGGGTAAATCATATTTATGTGAGAAATTTTTCAAATTCGCCGATCGTCATTGATCCAACGGATTTTGTTGATTATGAGCATACCGATGGATTTAATTTCGCGGCAGTTGAGTTAGATCATTACGCAACATTGTGGCGAGCAGGAAAAACGAATATGCAATTGGACTGGGTTAATGGAGTCGGTATGGGTGTGGTGATCCCTCGTTCGGATGTCCACTTATTTACGGTAGGTCAAAACAATTTTTGGAATTTGGCCGGGGCTGGTGCATCTATAAAAACGGGTTTAAGATTAAATCTAACCAAGCTATTATTTCTCGAAACGACCTTGAAGGGTGGCTATACTGATTTGTGGGATGTTCATACAACAGGTCGATCCGTAGATAAAGCTAGTCAGTCCATTTGGTTTGGAGAATGGTTTTGGTTACTTGGATTTAATTTTGGTAAGACAAAATAAATTTTTAGTTAAGACTAAAAGTGCGTATGTTTGGCGATGCGATTAATTTGCCTTCTCCTTTTTGTATTGTCTTTTTTGGCCGTTCGAGGCCAACAAACGGGCCGTGTAGAGACCGATCGGCCCGATCAAACAGAATGTCCTTTCATTGTCAAAAAAGGGTATATCCAAGTAGAAATGGGTTTTAATCGGAATAGTTATGCCGATGGCCTTGAATATTTTTTTCCGACAACCTTGCTTAAAATAGGTTTGTGGAAAAATCTAGAACTGCGATATGTGTCCATCGCCTCTTCCACCGCTAATATTTCAAGTTTTAAAACAGAGGCCATTGGATTTAAATTGGCCTTATTGGAAGGGAAAAAATGGATTCCAAGAACGTCTATTATCACGCATCTTCATTGGGATAATTTAAGTCGTGATGAAAGTGAGCGAAATCCAATCAAACACTCAGTGGGCGATGCGGTATTGACTTTTCAAAATGATTTTGGTAGGGGATATGGAATTGGCTATAATTTTGGAGCTGAATTTCATTCGAATGGCAGCATGGAAGGAATTTATCGGATTGCTCCCAATATGAACATAGGTCAAAATGGATATGCCTATGTGGAGGTGTTTGGCCGAGTTCCTTTTTCAGTGAATGTGGATCATTGGGTAGATGGTGGTTTAGCATATTACCTGAATGATAATTTCAAGTTAGATATTTCTATCGGAAAAAGCCTATCAAATAAATCAGATTGGTATGGAGCATTAGGTATTTCCTTCCGTTTCAAAGTTTTTAATCCCTAGAATATCTTCTCCCGTGACAAATTATGTAAATTGCGAGAATGAAAAAATTAGGACCTGTTTTTCATATCGTTTTTGTTATGTTAACGCTAGCATTTTCCGCTATGGGTCAGACTCCTACGAGCGTGATTACACAAATTGGTTCGAAGTCCATTTCTCAAGACGAAAATTTCATTCTTTCATTTACGTTGACCAGCGCTGAAAATGCTTCGGTATCATTGCCAACCTATAAGTTTCCCGAGCTTTTGAATTTCAAAAAACAAGGCGTAAGTCGGGCTAAGGCATCTCAATCCATTAATGGCCAGATGGTAAATTCGTATACTTTTTCTCAATATTATCAGCCTGATAACGCAGGCAATTTTGAAATAAATAATGAATTTATAGAGGTGGGAAATCAGACGTATAGGATCGAGTCTTTTACGATTGTCGTCAGCCCCGCGGTTGACACGGAGGAATTTACAGAGGAACTTTTGCCGAGTGAGTTAATGCTGAGCGCAAACGAACCGTTTTTTGTGATTACCTCGAATATACTAAAGCCATTTGTTGGCCAAGGATTCACCTTGAAAATGTCGTTTTTTGTACCGGAAAATACTACGCAGGAATTCGAATTTGATCGAAATGACCTTCAGATTCCCGCCTTAATTTCTAAAATGAAACCGAAGTTTTGTTGGGAAGAAAATTTTGGAATTACTACGGAGCAAATTGTCAAGGTGTCCATTAATAAAAAGAAATATACGGAATATCGGTTTTTTCAAGCCACATATTTTGCTTTGCAAAATCAAAAAATTCAGATACCTGCACTGAAATTAAGAGTCATTTCTCTTACTAGAAAAGGATTAGAAGCCATTAAAAAACCTATTTATTTTACTTCGGCTCCTATTGAAATTAAGCTTAGAGATTTGCCACATCACCCGTTAAGTGGAAAGGTTCCTGTAGGAAATTTCCAATTGAAAGAAAATATTTCGTCGTCAATTTCCAAGACGGGGCGGCCCATTATGTTTACAGCTATTTTATTAGGAGATGGAAATGGAGTTTTGTGGAATTACAAATCTCCGGAGTCTGATTATTTCATCAATTTTGTGCCAATTTCAGTTCAAACGACTGTGGCACCGTTCCAAGAAAAAATGTTTGGTAATAAAACCGATAAAATTCAAATTATTCCCAAACAACCAGGTAAATTTGCGCTAAGTCATTATTTTAATTGGATTTATTTTAATGTAAAAACGGAGCAATTTGACACATTAAGATCCAAAATAGTGTTGGATATAACAGGTAATTCATCTGATCATTTACTTAATACGGGTCAAACCGAGGATGAAGTTTATCGAGGAATTGAAAACAAAAAGACGTTGGACGTTTCTTGGGCCAGGTGGGTTAATTGGAGTCAATTAGTCAATTTAATATTGATATTTTTAGCGATTGTTATTGCTTTCCTTGTTTGGAAAAAGCCAAAATAAAAAGATATGAGTAGTATATACGGAAAATTATTTCAGATTAGTACTTTCGGGGAATCCCATGGACCTGCTGTGGGAGTTATTGTACAAGGTTGTCCTTCGGGGATTAATTTCGACCTAGATTTTGTGCAATCTGAGTTAGATCGAAGAAAACCAGGACAGTCGCGCATTACTACACAAAGAAAAGAAGCGGATTCCATCGAAATTTTATCTGGTGTTTTTGAAGGTAAGACGACGGGTACACCTATCGCCATGCTGGTGTGGAATGGCGATCAGCGATCCAAAGATTATACGCACATCGCAGACCAATTTAGGCCTTCGCATGCAGATTACACCTATTTTGCTAAATATGGTTTGAGGGATTATCGGGGAGGTGGACGTAGTTCAGCCCGTGAGACGGTCGCCCGTGTAGCTGCTGGCGCATTAGCCAAAATGGTTCTAACTCAGCTAGGGATAAAAATTACTGCCTATGTATCCCAAGTAGGTCATATGAAATTGGAAACGCCGGTGGAGCAGTTGGACTTATCTTTAACCGAATCCAACCCGGTTCGTTGCCCAGATCCTGATTTAGCTGCAAAAATGTTCACCTACATTGACGACATTAGGAAACAGGGGGATTCTGTCGGCGGTGTCATTTCTGCTTATATCACAGGATGCCCAGTGGGATTGGGAGAACCTGTTTTTGATAAACTTCATGCGGAACTAGGTAAGGCGATGTTAAGCATTAATGCCGTAAAAGGATTTGAATATGGGAGCGGATTTTCGGGAGTTGAGTTAAGAGGATCACAGCATAATGACATCATTGAAAAACAAGCAGATGGCAGCTTAAGGACTCTGACAAATCATTCAGGAGGTATCCAAGGAGGAATTTCAAATGGCGAGCCTATTTATTTTAGAGTTGCTTTCAAGCCGGTCGCTACCATTATGCAGGATCAGGACAGTGTAAATGAGACGGGAGATAAAATTACCGTTTCAGGAAAGGGTAGGCATGATCCCTGTGTGGTTCCTAGGGCGGTTCCCATTGTAGAAGCGATGGCAGCCATCGTTTTATTGGATTTTTATTTAAGAAACCAAGTGATTCAGATGGCTCAAAAATGACAAGAAACGAAGACGCATATTACATGAGTTTAGCGTTGAAACAAGCCGAACGCGCCCTAGAAGAAGAAGAAATTCCAGTGGGGGCCGTGGTCGTGTGCCAAGGAAAGATTGTGGCAAAAGCTTATAATCAGACCGAAATGCTGACCGACGTGACCGCACATGCTGAAATGTTAGCCATTACCTCTGCCGCTCAAACAATCGGGGCCAAATATTTAAAAGATTGCACGCTTTATGTGACACTGGAGCCTTGTTTGATGTGTGCTGGAGCTATTTATTGGTCTCAGTTAGGCCGACTGGTTTTCGGTGCGTCGGAGGATAAAAGAGGTTTTTTGAGCCAAGGGAAAGATATTTTACACCCCAAAACGGAGGTGACCGCAGGAATTTTAGCGGATGAATCAGCTCTTCTGTTAAAGGAGTTTTTTTCCATGCGGCGTTAAAAAAAATGGAGTTTTAGCATGGTAGGATTATCAATGATTTGTAATTTTATCTTTCAATACGTTTTTTACCTAGGTAGAAATTTTTCTGCCCTTTAAACATAAATCAATATCTATATGTCTTTTGAACTAGCACCCCTGCCTTATGCAAACAATGCATTAGAGCCCAATTTTGACGCTTTGACGATGGAGATTCACCACGATCGCCATCATAATGCCTATGTCACAAACTTAAATGCAGCCGTGACAGGTACTCCATTAGAAGGAAAAACCTTGTTGGAATTATTTTCAACGATATCAACGTTAGCGCCTGCCGTAAGAAATAATGGCGGTGGACATTATAACCACGATTTGTTTTGGAATATTTTATCTCCTACGGGAGGAGGCGAACCTGTTGGCACCTTAGGAAAAGCAATCGATGCTAAATTTGGTTCATTTGATGCCTTTAAGGAAGAATTCAAAAAAGCATCCATCACTCGCTTTGGTTCAGGCTGGGCTTGGTTAGTGGCCCAAAAAGACGGTTCAGTTGCTGTTTCTTCTACGCCCAACCAAGATAATCCTTTGATGGATGTTGCGGATGTAAAAGGGTTCCCTGTGATTGGTTTAGACGTTTGGGAGCATGCCTATTATTTAAAGTTCCAAAATAAACGCCCGGATTATGTAGACGCATTTTGGAATGTGGTGGATTGGAATAAGGCGGAAGCGCGTTATTTGGACGCTCAGAAATAAATTTTAGGGGAGAGATTTTAAATTCTCTCCCTTTTTTTGATTTCAGTTTTGCAATATACCTTCCATTTCGTATTTTTGCAGTCCTAAATGGCGGTTGTAGCTCAGTTGGTTAGAGTAGGCGTTTGTGGTGCGCTTGGTCGTGGGTTCGAGTCCCATCATCCGCCCCATTTTAGAAAATGAGAGTCCCGGTAGCGATGCTGGGACTTTTTCATTAAACTTGTAGATATGAATCCGGTTTATCTAAAGCGTTTTTTGATGGTATTGTATGCAGCTGGCTTAATTGGCATGCATATCCCAGCGACTCAAAATTTATTCATTTCATTGGTTCCTTTAAACCTTTGGTTTACTGCATTTATTTGTATTTTCTACCATCCAAGGCCTTCCTTAAGCACTTATCTGGTTTTGTTTTTTATTGCGATCGCTGCTTGGTTAGTCGAGGTACAAGGGGTCCGAACGGGTTTAATTTTTGGAAGTTATCGCTACGGAAATACATTGGGATTGAAATTGGCAGATGTGCCGATAACCATCGGATTGAATTGGATTATTTTATTGATGGGTACAAATGCCGTGGTGGAGGAATGGAATGCAGGGGGTAAAATAGGTAAGGCGGCTTTGGGCGCGGGATTAATGACGGCATTAGATTTATTGATTGAGCCTGTGGCTATTCATTTTGATTTTTGGAATTGGTCAAATGTGCAAGTACCTGTTCAAAATTTTGTAGCTTGGTGGGTTATTAGTTTTTTCTTTCAATATGTTTACCAGTTGGGCCCATGGCCTTCAAAGTCTAGTCTTTTTCGATTAATTGCTTTGCTCCAATTTCTATTCTTTTTGGGACATTGGCTTTTATTGCAATTTTTTTGATTTAAAACAATTGATAAATAATTAAGTTAACCACTATTTAATACGGTAATATTTTTTTATGAAGAAGTACTATTCGATTAAAGATTTAGAGCATTTAAGTGGGATTAAGGCGCATACTTTGCGAATATGGGAACAACGCTACGGCATTTTAAATCCTAGTCGGACAGAAACCAACATCCGATTTTATGGCGATAAGGAACTGAAGTTGGTCCTAAACATTGCTTTATTACAAAATAAGGGTGGATTTAAAATTTCCAGCATTGTCAAAATGTCTGAGGAAGAAATTTTTAATCACATCTTGGCTTTTTCCAATACCAGTTTAAGTTTTCCTGAGCAAATCCAAGCATTGACATTGGCTATGTTGGATTTAGACGAATCGAAGTTCCAACAATTAACCCGAAATATCGTAAATAAGCATGGTTTTGAAAGCTATATGCTGGACATCATTCATCCATTTATGCGTCACTTAGGAACTCTTTGGATTTCTGGTTCTGTAGGTCCGGCTCAAGAACACTTCATAAGCCATTTGATTCGCCAAAAAGTGATTGCGGCCATTGATGCCCAAGGTTTTAATTTAAAGCCTCATTCAAAAAAGTTTTTGTTATATCTTCCCGAAGGCGAATTGCATGAAATTGGAATTTTATTTGCGAACTTCATCCTACGAGCACGTAAGCATTCAGTTGTTTATTTGGGTCAATCTTTGCCTTATGAGGAGTTGTTATTGGCTTATGAAATCCATCAGCCGGATTATATTTTTTCTGTTTTTACTAGCGAACCCAACACGGATTTGATTGACGACTATTTGCGTAAGATGAGTCAAGACTTGCCAAAAAGTAAAATTCTTTTGACGGGATATCAGGCGCTCCAACCTACTTGCTCAGTACCTGATAATATAAATTTGTTGATGGATTTTCAGTCTTTAATTGATCTAGCTGAAAATGCTTAACTAAATTCTATGCCGACTTTAGTCGCCTCTTCTACAAACAATTTCACTTGTTGCTCTTGGTCTTTGGGACAAATCATCAACGCATTCCCATGTTCCGCTATAATGTAATTGTGTAAACCATGCACCACCACTAATTTATGATGGGGTGTTTTAATGATACATTTTTCGGTGTTAAAAATGAGGACTTTTCCCTCAATCACATTTTGCTTTTCGTCTTTTTCCTTAATCTCATAAAGTGATTTCCAGGTGCCTAAATCAGACCAACCAATATCTGCGAGGACAACTTTCACATTTTGCGCTTTTTCCATCATACCGTTGTCAATGGAAATACTTTTGCATACCCCATAAACTTTCCGGATAAATTCTTCTTCCTGATCAGTATAATAAGCATTTTCCCCCTCATCAAACTGTTCAGCCATTCGAGATAACTGCTTTTCTAATTCTTTTTTGAATGAAGGTATACTGAAAATGAATATGCCGGCATTCCACACATAATCACCACTGTCCAAAAATGCTTCGGCTAATTCAACATTCGGCTTTTCCGTAAATGTTTTAACTACTTTGGCTACTTCTCCGCTGGGTTGATATTGAATATATCCATAACCGGTATCTGGCCGAGTAGGTACAATGCCTAAAGTGACTAAATGCGAATCGGATGCGGCTTCAAGCGCTTCTATAATACGTGACTTGAAGGCGCCTTCTTTCAGGATTACATGGTCAGCGGGAGCTACTATCAGCCTAGCTTTAGGATGTTTTTTGCCAATTTTATAGGCTGCATAGGCTATGCAGGGAGCGGTATTTCTTCGTTGTGGTTCCTTAAGAATTTGATCAGCATGCAAATAAGGCAGTTGCTCTTTGACTAAATCCGCAAATTCAGCGCTTGTCACCACATAAATATTTTCTTTCGGAATAATTCCCTCAAAACGCTCAGCGGTTTGTTGGAGCATCGTTTTACCCACCCCAAGTACATCATGAAATTGTTTGGGGTTTGCACTTCTGCTGATGGGCCAAAAGCGAGTTCCGATTCCGCCTGCCATGATAATTAAGAACGTGTTTTTCATATTAGTGCTTTTGGCTCATAAATGCATCTACTCGGACTTTCGCATTTTCCCGAATAGGAGCATAAAAAAGGTTTAAATCAGCTTTGTGCCAATTTTTTAAATGTACAAACGATCGTCCAAAAACATAAGGCGTATGGGTCCACAATACCCCTAAATGATTCTGTGCATCCGCAAAATTTTTGACCCATTTGAATCCATAAGACACTCCGCCTGGATTTAATTCTTTTGGAGCAAAATTGTCGTCTAAAGTCCAAGTCAATGGATTTGTGGAGACGAGTTCGGTCGGGGTATTGGGATGCCAATCAGGTAAATATCCTTGTAAAAATGTAGTGTATGCAATAAAGCAACCCGTTTGAGTTGAGTTTTCACAGGGTTTAATGTATTGGAATATATTTTTTGGTGTTGCAATTCCGATGATATAGGCAGAAACCAATTGCTTTTGAAGTTCTTTTCCATCAAAAAGCTCCTGCATAAGCCTTGTGGCATGAACGGTTCCTTGGCTATGAGATGCGATGATGATGGGCCTTCCCTCATTAAAATGGGATAAATAATATTGGAATGCTTTCTTAACGTCAGAATATGCAATATCCAAAGCAGCTGCTTTATCTTCTTTAAAAGAGGTGACGAACGCATGATAATGAGCCTGTCGATAGCGAGGAGCATAGATTCGACCGGCCGCATTAAAAATAGTCGCTTGGTTTAATATGGTTGAACTATCTACAATAGCATTTAAATAGGCATCGCTAAAGCTTCCATTCCATTTGAATTCATTTGTAGGTTGGTAGGTTAAAATCGTAGGATGTATGAAAAAAACATCGGCTTTAGCTGAAGATTGTTCATCATGAAATGGAGATCCATTGGGTACTCGATCCGCCGCATCCTTTTTTGTAGGTAAGGCAGCCCAATTATTTGCATCTGCATAGTCTGATTCTGGAGGTATTGGCGAATCTTTCCAGCGCAATTGTAAAGTAACAGGAGTGCTTGTTTTGCAATTTTGTAAAGCCAACATGGCTGAAAAAACAATCAAACACCATAAAAAATTTCTCATTGGACTATATTAATGGACAAATGTAAGAAGAAAAGAGGCCTTTTTATATATCGAAAAACAGATAGATGGGTTATAACCTTTAGAAATCATCTATTGAAATAAAAATATTTACTTAAAAAGTAGTAATTTTTTGATATATCAAGTGGCCATTACATAAATCTTACGTAGCTTTGTTGCAAATTATAACCTAATTAATCAACACAAGTAATTAACAAATCTTCATTATGAAAAGAATTATTACTCAAACCTTACCCATTCTCGCTTTCATTTTCTCTATGAGCTTTGCTGCCATGGCACAAACCAAACTAGCTGGAAATGTTCGTGACGCTGCTTCAAAAGAAGCGCTTATTGGGGTTAGTATCTCTGTAAAAGGGAAAGTTATTGGTACTATTTCGGATGCAAAAGGTAATTATTCCTTAAGCACAACGACACCGGTTCCTTTCACTTTAGCTGTTTCTATGGTTGGATATGAAAGCCAAGAAATCGTTGTATCATCAGCAAAATCAAATTTAAACATCTCATTAAAAGAGCAAGCCACTTTAGGTCAAGAAGTCGTTGTTTCCGCTTCTAGAATACAAGAAAGTGTATTGCAATCTCCAGTGACCATTGAAAGAATGGACATTCGTGCGATTAGAGAGTCGGCAGCGCCTTCTTTTTATGATGCATTAAGAAACTTAAAAGGTGTTGAAACCAGTACTCAATCTGTTTCTTTTTCATCCATCAACATGCGTGGATTTAATAGCAATGGAAATACACGTGTGGTTCAATTAATTGATGGTATGGACAATCAAGCCCCAGGTTTGAATTTCTCGGTAGGTAATATCGTGGGTATTTCGGAGTTGGACTTGGAAGGTTTAGAATTATTACCAGGTGCCGCATCTGCCTTATATGGTCCAAATGCATTAAATGGAATTATTTTGATGAATTCAAAGTCTCCCTTCTTATACCAAGGCTTAAGTGCCCAAGTGAAAGTGGGTGCGATGAGTGCTTCAAATCGTACAGAAGCAACTACTCCCTACAGTGATATTGCCATTCGTTATGCGAAGGCCATCAATAATAAATGGGCGTATAAAGTTAATTTTAATACGATGAGTGCAGAGGATTGGCAGGCTACTGACTACCGTGATCAATCTTTATTAAATGGTACTAAATTAGGACCAGGTAGTCGTAGTGGAAATTTAGCCTATAATGGGGTTAGTATTTTTGGTGATGAGACGAACGTTGAAATGTTATCTTCTTTGACTCCTTTATTAGGTGTTCCTTCACATCCATTAACTGCGGGAATTAATCAAATCTCAAAAGCAACGGGTGGTCTATTATCTCCATCGGCTATTTTAGGATACATTGTACCCAAAGCATTTATTTCACGCGAGGGTTATAAAGAAAATGATTTAGCTTCCTATGCAAACCGTAATATGAAATTTAATGCAGCTTTGCATTATCGATTTAATGATAATGTAGAATTGATTTTACAAGGTTCTTATGGTTCTGGTACAACAGTATATACGGGTGCCGATCGTTATTCGATTAAGAATTTTGGAATGGGTCAATATAAAGCAGAATTGAAAGGAAGTAATTTCTTCTTACGTGCTTACACCACTCAAGAGAATTCGGGAGATGCGTATGCGACAGGAACTTTGGGCCAATTAGTGAACGAGGCTGCAAAGCCTAGTACAGCTTGGTATCCTGATTATTTCGGGGCATTTGCAGGAGCGGCTCTTCAGAACTTTGGTACCGTTTTGCAGACTACGTTAGCGCAAACGGGAAATCCTACAGCTGCGATTGGTAATGCTGTGGCAACGACTCAAGCTAATTTTGCTAATTATCACAATGCCGCACGTTTAGCTGCTGATGCCGGAAGGAGATTAGTTCCAGGAACTGCAGCATTTAATGCAGCTGTAGAGGCTATCAAAAATAAACCTTTACCAATTGGTGGAAAATTCACAGATAAGTCAGCTCTTTATCACTATGAAGGAATGTATAACTTCACTGAGAAGTTTAACAAGAAATTAGAAATGATTGTAGGGGCTAGCTATCAAATTTATGCCTTAAATTCAGAAGGAACTTTATTCGCCCTTAAGGCAGATGGTTCTGAGCAATCCATCAACGAATATGGTGGATATATTCAAGTAGGTAAGAAAATGTTTGCAGATAAGTTTAAATTGACGGGTTCTGTGCGTTATGATAAAAACGAAAACTTTGAAGGCCAATTTAGCCCACGTCTAACAGGTGTTTTAACCCAAGGTCGCTCTAACTTCCGTGCTTCATATCAAACAGGTTTCCGTATTCCATCCACTCAAGATCAGTTTATTGATTTAAATACTCCACAGGCTCGTTTGCTAGGAGGTCTTCCAGTAGTTCAAGATCGTTATAAGTTATCTGGTAATTCATTCACCTTGCAATCTCTTCAAGCAGGTAAGCCAGAAATGTATACTGCTAGAGAATGGAAGCCTGAGCAAGTTAAAACCATTGAGTTTGGGTATAAAGGATTTTTAGGGGATAAATTATTAGCTGACTTTTATATCTACCAATCTAATTACCTTAATTTCAATGCAGCTATGACGGTCGTTCAATTGCCTACTCAGCACAAAGACGCAACGGTGGTAGGAAATAAAGTTTTTAATTTCCCTTCAAACGTTCAGAATGAAGTGGTTACCAACGGTTGGGGATTAAGCTTAGATTACCAATTGGGATCTAACTGGGCATTAGGAACAAACGTTTCTTACAACGCCATTAAAGATAATGGTGGTTTAGTGGATTACCAATTAGCATTCAACACACCTAACTACCGCACAAACGTTTCTTTAGGTAACCGTAACATCGGTGGTTCTGGTTGGGGCTTTAGTACTGTTTGGAGATATCAAGATCAATTCGTTTGGCAATCAGGCATTGTTAACCAAGTGGTTAATCAATCCCAACAAAGTTTAATTCCTGCTTTCCATACGTTAGATGCACAGGTTAGCAAGAAATTATCTGCGATGAAGACTATTTTGAAAGTAGGTGGTTCTAATTTATTAGGAGCTGCTTATACGACTGGTTGGTCTAACCCAACAGTTGGAAGTATTTACTACGTTTCTTTAACTTTTGACCAGTTATTGAACAAGTAAAATTCATATAAAATTATCTTGAGGCTGTCCCTAAAAGGACAGCCTCTTTTTTTGTACCTTTGCGAATTATATTTGATTTTTCCATATGCAGCAACCCAAAGATTTAACTGGATTTTCTAACATTGAGGTGTTGGGTGCGCGTGAACATAATTTAAAAAACATTGATGTCTCCATTCCCCGCAACCAGCTAGTCGTTATTACGGGAATTTCTGGCTCCGGAAAATCGTCTCTTGCCTTTGATACCATTTATGCAGAAGGCCAAAGGCGCTACATGGAAAGTTTTTCTGCCTATGCCCGTTCCTTTTTAGGGAATATGGAACGTCCTGATGTGGACAAAATAAATGGATTGTCTCCCGTGATATCCATTGAACAGAAGACAACCTCCAAGAATCCAAGGTCCACCGTAGGAACCACCACAGAGATTTATGATTTTATGCGATTGCTTTTTGCTCGGGCTTCAGATGCTTTTTCCTATTTATCTGGAGAACGCATGGTCAAGCAGTCGGTGGATCAAATCATATCGACTTTAATGAGTCAATTCTCTTCCTCTAAAGTGTGGTTTTTAGCCCCATTAGTGAAAGGTCGTAAGGGACATTACCGAGAGCTTTTTGTTCAAATAGCCAAGTGGGGATATACCAAAGTTCGTGTGGACGGCGAAGTGATGGATTTGGTTCCCAAAATGCAATTAGATCGATTTAAGGTACACGATGTGGAAGTTGTGGTGGATCGACTCATCGTATCAGATACCGAAAGGCTACGAATTTCACAATCATTGCAGACGGCAACGAACTTAGGCAAAGGCCAAGTTTTTGTCTTGGACGAGAAAGGGAAATTGCATTATTTCTCCCAAACGCTGATGGATCCCAAAACAGGTCTATCCTATGACGAACCCGCACCCAATTCATTTTCGTTTAATAGCCCTTACGGCGCATGTCCTTGTTGCAATGGCTTAGGGGTTGTGGAAGAAATCACCGAAGAATCTGTCATTCCAGATCCATCGCTCAGCATTATTCGGGGAGCTATTGCACCCATAGGGGAATATAGGGAGCTTTGGATTTTCAAACAATTGGAGGTTTTATTAAAACCTTATTCCGTCGGCTTATCTACACCCATCGCTAAGTTTCCTCGGGAAGCTCTGGATCTTATGTTGTATGGTACGGATGAACCTGTTCCCGTACCTTCAAAAAAGTATGTTGGGACCGAGTGGAGTACCAAATATGATGGAATTATAAATTTTCTGAAGCGCCAACAAGACAACGGGTCTGAAAAAACGCAAGACTGGTTGAAGGATTTTTTAGAGATTAAAATTTGTCCAGATTGTGATGGGTTTAGACTGAAAAAGGAGTCTTTGCATTTTAAAATTGATGGTAAGCATATTGGGGAATTAGCCCAAATGGATGTTAGCGATTTGTCAGGTTGGTTTTCTAATTTGGAGGAAAGAATTTCAGACCGACAAAAACAAATTGCCACAGAGGTATTGAAAGAAATTAAAAAAAGAATTGGGTTTTTGACGCAAATAGGACTTACCTATTTAACGCTAGACCGACCGATGAAAAGTTTATCTGGCGGCGAATCCCAACGAATTCGTTTGGCAACTCAAATCGGAACGCAATTAGTCGGGGTACTTTATATCATGGATGAACCCTCCATAGGTCTGCATCAGCGCGATAATGAAAAGTTGATTTTAGCCTTAAAAGATTTGCGCGACTTAGGAAATTCGGTGCTTGTGGTCGAACATGACAAAGACATGATGTTGGAGTCCGATTATATTTTGGATATTGGCCCAGGAGCGGGCCGACATGGTGGTCATATCATTGGTTTTGGGAGTCCTTCGGAATTTTTAAAACTTGAAACGCCTACAGCAAAATACCTAAATGGAGCATTGAAAATTGCCGCGCCAACGGTTCGTAGAACTGGGAACGGGAATTCAATTGTGCTTAAAGGGGCACATGGAAATAATTTAAAAAATGTAAGTGTTGAATTTCCTTTGGGTAAATTTATTACGGTTACCGGTGTTTCTGGATCAGGAAAATCGACCTTAATTCACGACACGTTGGTCTTAAAATTGAAGCAATTTTTTGATCGAACGAAACGTGAACCCTTGCCTTTTAAGTCAATCACAGGCTTGGAGTTTATCGATAAGGTTATTGAGGTAGACCAATCGCCCATCGGTCGGACCCCTCGTTCAAACCCTGCCACCTATACCAATATGTACACGGATATCAGGACTTTATATTGTGAATTACCTGAATCTAAAATTCGAGGCTATAAGGCAGGCCGATTTAGTTTTAATGTCAAAGGGGGTCGCTGTGAAGGTTGTGAGGGAGCGGGTAGGAAAAAAATTGAAATGGAATTTTTACCTGATGTATTTGTTGAATGCGAAACATGTAAGGGTAAAAGATTTAATCGAGAAACCTTGGAAGTTCGCTTCAAGGGGAAATCGATTTCAGATGTATTGGATATGACGGTGGAACAAGCGCTCGATTTTTTTGAACATCAACCCCGTATTTTCCGTAGGGTTCAAACCCTATCCGAAGTGGGTTTAGGCTACATTACCTTAGGTCAACATGCGACGACCTTGTCTGGTGGTGAAGCGCAAAGGGTTAAACTAGCGGAGGAATTGTCAAAAAAAGACACAGGTAAAACGCTGTATGTGTTAGACGAACCTACCACAGGTTTGCATTTTCAAGATGTCAAATTACTCTTAGATGTGTTGCAAAAACTGGTGGATAAAGGCAATACCGTTTTGGTGATTGAACATAACATGGATGTGATTAAAGTATCGGATTATATTGTTGACATGGGTCCAGAAGGAGGAAATGCCGGGGGCCAATTGCTCATTTCGGGGACACCGGAGCAGGTGGCTAAAGCTAAAAATAGCCATACGGGCAGATTTTTGAAAAAAGAACTTTAGCTTTGGACTAGGTTGAAGGTAATTTACCTACGATAAAAAATTACCTTAAAATATGTTCAATTTGATTTTTTTCTAGCTTAAATTTATTTAGTTTTCGACTTGAAATTCTTGCCCAAATGCTCCCTCACGACATGAGCGTTTTTTTGATTAATAAATGGATATGACTTATTTTTTTCAATTTCTTTTTATTGCTTTACTCGCTTCCATGAGTTATTTAATCGCCATGCGATTTAAAGGAATAATAGCTACGATTCGATTGTCGCAACCAGTTTATTTATCAGACCAACCAGCCGAACGCTGGAAGCGGGTATTTCTATTAGCTTTTGGACAAAAAAAGATGTTCCAAAAACCTTTTGTTGGCCTCATGCATTTCTTGATTTATATCGGTTTCATTTTGATTAATGCAGAAATTCTGGAGATTATTTTGGATGGGATTTTAGGAACGCATCGATTGTTTGCTCCCTTTTTAGGATCACTTTACCCTCTACTTTTGAATTTTTTCGAGCTCTTAGCAGCCGGCGTATTTTTAGCATGCCTCGTATTTTTTGCGCGTCGGGGTATTTTCAAAGTCCAACGCTTACAATCTGAAAATCATTCAGAATTAAAAGGGTTTCCGATCCGAGATGCCTATACTATTTTAATTGTTGAATGTGTGTTGATGGCAGCATTATGGACGATGAACGCGACAGATGCGGTCTTACAAAGTAGAGGAGTCGAACATTTTCAAGCCGTAGGCTCGTTCATTATCTCAGAAAATTTAATTCCATTCTTGGATTCATATAGTACGGATGCTTTGTTTTTGATTGAGCGAATTGCATGGTGGTTTCACATCGCAGGCATCCTAGGATTTGCGCTTTATGTTACTTATTCCAAGCATTTACATATCTTTTTTGCATTTCCTGCTGCTTATTATTCTAGTTTAAAATCATCTGCCTATATTCCTAGTTTGGATTCTGTCACCCATGAAGTCAAATTGATGTTAGGTCAACCCGCGTCGGGCGAAGCTGCGCCGACCAACTTACGATTTGGGGCCAAGGACGTGATGGACTTGAATTGGAAAAATCTTTTAGACGCCTACAGTTGCACTGAATGTGGCCGCTGCACGGATCAATGTCCGGCCAATCAAACAGGTAGGTCATTATCTCCTCGAAAAATAATGATGGATACCCGAGATCGCTTGGAGGAGGTTAGCGTGATTTTGTCAAAAAATAAAGGCCAATTTGTCGATGACGGCCAATCATTATTGGATAAAATCAGTGGGGAGGAATTACGTGCTTGTACCACTTGCCAAGCGTGCGTGGAGGCCTGCCCCATGGAATTGTCGCCCCTAAACATTATTTTGGAATTGAGAAGGTACCAAATCATGGAAATGTCGGATGCTCCTGCGGCATGGAATTCTATGTTTTCTAATATTGAAACAAATCAAGCCCCTTGGAAATTCAATCCTTCGGATCGAATGAATTGGGCAAAATCATAAGCGATGAAAAAAGTATTAATTGGCCTCTTAGCCCTGATAGTCATTTATTTTGTAGGACCTAAGCCAGATGCTCCGGTGTTAAATCCAAGTCCAACTTGGACTCAAATTCCGGATTCGATGACGCAAATATCCGAGTTTATTCAACAGAAAGAATTGGAAAATAAGGAGTTAAAACCTGGTAATGAAGCAAAAATTATTTGGGCTGATTCATTAAATCCTCAAAAAACTAAATATGCTTTTTTATATGTGCATGGTTTTTCAGCCTCGCAGATGGAGGGCGATCCGGTACACCGACAAGTTGCCGCGGCGTTTAATGGAAATTTAGTATTAGCTAGAGTTGCAGGACATGGTGAAAAGACATCTGATCGCACTTTGGGAAATGTGACAGCAGATGAATATTATGCGAGCGTTGAGAACTATTTGGCCATAGCGAAAAAACTGGGCCAAGAGGTAATTGTGATGGGGACATCCTTCGGTGGAGCGATGACCATATATTTAGCCTCAAAACACCCAGAAATTAAGGCCATCATTTTATATGGTCCATGCATTGCGGTGGCAGACCCAAGTGCAGCGCTATTAGACAATCCTTGGGGGCTTCAATTGGCCCGCCTAATAAAAGGGGGAGAATACAATGAAATACCAAGCACAAATAAGGCGCATGATGCCTATTGGAATTTGCATTATCGATTTGAGGCTGTGGTAGAAATGCAAAATTTCTTGACACACACGATGAACAAAGAAGTTTTCAGCCAGGTAAAAATGCCTGTTTTGCTTACGTATTATTATAAAGATGAAGCTCATCAAGATCAGGTAGTTTCGGTCAAAGCGATGCAAGAAATGTTTCCTGAGTTAGGGACATCTTCTGCACTTAAGCAAGAAATTGCTTTCCCGGAATCAGGTAATCATGTGATTACATCACCAATTTTGGGGAATAAAACGGAGCTTCCCATGCAAGCCTCCGTTAAATTTTTAAATGAAGTCGTAAAATTAACTAAATAATTATGTCAGAGGTGGTGTTAAATATTCGAACAATGGCTGATTATTTAGCTAAGGGTGAAATGCCAGAATATTTATTTTGGGTGGGTTGTGCAGGTTCTTTTGACGACCGACAAAAAAAGGTGACGCGTGCTTTTTGTGAGATTTTACAAAAGGCTGAAATTTCATATGCCATTTTGGGAACGGAGGAATCTTGCACCGGAGATCCAGCTAGGAGAACAGGAAATGAATTTTTGTTTCAAATGCAGGCGATGAGCAATATTGAGGTGCTCAATATGTACCAAGTGAAAAAGATTGTGACGGCCTGTCCACATTGTTTTAATACGTTGAAAAACGAATATCCGAGCCTTGGAGGAACCTATGAGGTCATTCATCACACGGAGTTATTGGCTCAATTATTGAAAGAAGGTAAGATAGAAATTTCTGAGGAAAGGGAGGAAATCGCATTTCATGATTCTTGTTATTTGGGTCGAGGAAATGGGATTTATGAGGCGCCTCGCGAAATTATTGCGGAACTTCAAAAAGATTTAAAAGAGCTAAAAAGTTGCCGCACCAAAGGACTTTGTTGTGGTGCCGGTGGGGCCCAAGTTTTTAAGGAGCCCGAGCCGGGAGCCGTCGACATACAAGTAAAACGAACAGAAGAGATTATTGAATCCGGAGTAAAAAAAGTAGCTATCGCGTGTCCTTTTTGTATGGTAATGATTCAAGATGGTTTAAATAAAACAGGACATGACAAAGATATTCAAGTAGTGGACTTAGCTGAGTTGGTCCAAAAAGCAATGAAATAAGATGTATATACCATTCGAACAATTACCCGATCAGTCACGCGTGTGGGTGTATCAAGCAAATCGTCCCTTGGTGGGCGCTGAAATTGAACAAATAAGTTCTTTTTTGGTGAATGAAATGAATGCTTGGGCTGCTCATGGAGCTCCGCTGAATGCATCTTTTGAGATTCGATTTAATCATGTCGTTATTGTCGCGGTCAATGAAGATGTAAATCAAGCTTCAGGTTGTTCGATCGACGCGTCGACACACTGGTTTAAATCTTTAGGAGAAATGCTCCACATTGATTTTTTTGATCGGCAAATTGCTAAAATTCAAGGGGAACAAATTTCGCTCATACCGATAACATCGATTAAAGATTTAATATTGAGTGCTAATTTGTTGGAAGAAGATTTTATCATCCCACCTCAAACATCAGACTTGAATCAATACAGAAATCAGTGGCTTCAGACGGTTCGTGAGTCATGGTTGAAAAAATACTTCGTTAAATCAAGCGTTTAATATGGCTGAAGATTTAATCAAAATTAGTGGAACAAGAGCGGATCAGTATGCGAATTTATATCCTCAGATTCAATCTTTGCTGGCCGGAGAAACGGATCTATATGCTAATCTTGCCAATGTAGCAGCGGCTATCCATGATATTTTCGGATTTTTTTGGGTAGGTTTTTATTTGGTGAAGGGAGATGAATTAGTCTTAGGCCCATTTCAAGGCCCCGTGGCTTGTACTCGAATTCCTTTTCATAAAGGAGTTTGTGGATACGCTTACACGGAAAGAAAAACAGTTGTTGTTCCTAATGTAGATGAATTCCCGGGACATATCGCTTGTGCCTCTGCCTCAAAATCCGAAATCGTTATTCCGGTATTTCATGAAAATCGAGTGATTTTAGTCCTCGACGTGGATTCAGATAGTTTGAATGATTTTACTGAGGAAGACCAAATAGGCCTAGAGAAAATCATGGGACTAATAGAAGAAAATTGGGGGAGCTGGAATTAGCGTAGTTTAGCAATAACTGTTTCTCCGCCGACAGGCTTATCGCCTAAATTGACACAAATTTCTGCGTCTAGAGGCAAGAAAATATC
>CAMARL010000002.1 GCA_945860325.1 Spirosoma fluviale
GTAAATGAAATGATACTTCACGTTGATTTTCTTGAGATTATTGAAGGCAGTCCAATTAAAATCGCTGTTCCGATAAAAGTTATTGGAAATTCTCCAGGAGTAATTAAAGGAGGTAAAATGATTCAAAAATTACGTAAGGTGACTTTAAAGGGTTTATCTGAAAATATTCCTGATTTCGTAACTGTAGATATTTCTGGACTTGACTTAGGTCAAACTGTAAAAGTTAACAAATTAGTTGTTGAAGGATGTGAAATTTTGAATCCAATGTCAAATCCAGTTGCAACCATTGAAATCCCTAGAGCATTAAGAGGCAAATTAACCGCTTAAAATAGCTCTATTTGAATTTTTATAAGCCTTCCAAATGGAAGGCTTTTTTTATGACAAGCAGGTAAAATATGATGTCAGCATAAACTATTTTCTAAAAGTTTTTTCACAATAATCATTAGGATCAAAACAAAAAAAAGAGGCACATAAAAGTGCCTCTAAAAACGAATAAATAACTAAACTTATTTCTTTGCAATCACTTTAACAATAGGTGCTTTTTCCAACTTAGAAACATGATTAGAATCGCCAACATGTATATAAGGCGCAATCACCAAAGAAACAATTGACATCAATTTAATTAAAATGTTCATAGATGGACCGGAGGTATCTTTAAACGGATCACCTACCGTATCACCAGTAACTGCTGCCTTATGTGGTTCAGAACCTTTTTTATAGGTTACTCCGTCAATTAAAACACCCTTCTCGAAAGATTTTTTCGCATTATCCCAAGCACCACCGGCATTTGATTGAAATATACCCATCAAAACACCAGACACAGTTACTCCAGCTAATAAACCTCCTAATACTTCAGGTCCCATCGTAAAACCAACCAACACAGGAACCGTTAATGCTATGGCTCCAGGCAAAATCATTTGGCGAATAGAAGCTTCTGTTGAAATAGCTACGCATTTCTCATATTCAGGTTTAGCTTTATATTCCATAATTCCTGGAATTTCTCTGAATTGACGTCTTACCTCATTCACCATTTCCATCGCTGCTTTACCAACAGCTGAGATACATAAGGCAGAGAAGATAAAAGGAATCATTCCTCCAACAAATAAACCAGCTAAAACATCTGCTTTATAAATATCAATTTGAGTAATTCCTGAGATTCCAACAAATGCAGCAAACAATGCTAATGAAGTTAATGCTGCAGAAGCGATCGCAAAACCTTTTCCCGTAGCAGCTGTCGTATTACCGACCGCATCTAAATTATCCGTACGCTCACGAACCTCAGCTGGTAATTGAGCCATCTCAGCAATACCACCTGCATTATCTGCAATAGGACCAAAGGCGTCAATCGCCAATTGCATCGCCGTGGTAGCCATCATTCCTGCTGCGGCTATAGAAACTCCATAAATACCGGCAAAATGATATGATCCAATAATACCAGCGGCTAAAACTAAAATAGGCAACACTGTTGACTCCATTCCCACAGCTAATCCGCCAATGATGTTAGTCGCATGTCCTGTACCCGACTTTTGAACAATTGAATCGACCGGACGCTTACCCATAGCTGTGTAATACTCCGTAATGATTGACATTAATGTTCCAACGATCAATCCTACAATGATGGCATAAAATACATCCATCGAAGAAAATTCTCTACCTCTTAAAATCAATGTTTCTGGTAATATATTGGTCACCAAAAAATAAGAAGTTACAAAAGTGATTGCGATAGAAATGTAGTTACCTAAATTCAACGCATTTTGAACTGAAGATGTTTCACTTGATATACGAACAAAAAATGTACTTACAAGGGAAGCCAATAAACCAACACCCGCAATGAGCATTGGTAATAAAACAGGGGAGAAGCCGCCAAAATTATCATTAACTGATATTTCTTGACCTAATACCATCGTAGCTAAAATAGTCGCTACATAAGAGCCAAACAAATCAGCTCCCATACCAGCCACATCACCCACATTATCACCCACGTTATCCGCAATAGTGGCAGGATTACGCACATCATCTTCTGGAATACCCGCTTCTACTTTACCAACTAAATCCGCTCCCACATCAGCAGCTTTGGTATAAATACCTCCACCTACACGAGCAAACAAGGCAATCGATTCAGCTCCTAATGAAAAACCAGCTAATACTTCGATAGCAGTTCTCATTTCCATCGAAGTTAAGGCTTTGCCTTCAGCAAAAATTTGATAGAACGCGATAAATAAACCTCCTAAACCTAAAATAGCCAATCCAGCCACTCCCATACCCATCACTGAACCTCCAGTAAAAGACACATTTAAAGCTTTAGCCAAAGAAGTTCGAGCTGCTTCAGCAGTACGAACGTTTGCTTTCGTAGCCACAATCATTCCTATATAACCAGCGGTAGCAGAAAATATAGCTCCTATTAAAAAAGCAACTGCAATTAAAGGAGATGAATGAATTGGATTATCTGGCGTTCCTTCTTGGGATCCCAACCATGCCAATAAAATAGCAGTAGGTATAGCGAAATAAGTTAAAATTTTCCATTCAGCTTTTAAAAAGGCTATAGCTCCATCAGCAATATAACCTGCTAATTCCTGCATTTTTTCATTTCCAGCATCTTGCTTCGATACCCAACTAAATTTCCACGCTGTGTACAGCAAACCCACTAAACCAAAAGCAGGAACTAAATAAACAATTGAATTCATAAATCTGTATTTATATTATTCTAAATAAATTTGTCACAAAAATAAGGAATAGCCCCTGAAAAAACAATTAAAAGGGTAATCTGAAAACTAATTTCAGCCTTTCTGGAACCCAATTACCCATCGGATAAACAAGATCCATTGAGATAATTTTAGCTATACCGCTTATCCCGTATGAAATTTCGTGATAATCTTGTTTATAAATAGGAGCATAAATTTTTAAATAATTATATCCCACATGTTCCCTTATTCCATATAGATTTAACAAATTAATTTGCGAAAAGAATAATTTACGGGGTTCCCAATGAATATGAGCTCTTATATGTGAACTACTTGTACTAAATAAATAATTGGGTAAAGCATAAAACATTCTGCGGTCATTGCTTACCACATCCATTTCATTTCCTTTAAAATGCTGATAATCTAAAAAAGAGGTCGGTTTCTCTAAAAATTGAGAATAATTTATAAAATAACTTAACCGACCTAAACGATTAAGTGAAATAGTTTGATTGGCACTAATACTAATTTTAGAAAAAGGTTGATCGATGAAACCATTTTCTAGTTGAAAGTTAAATGTGGGCCCCTCGTTATTTGATAATCTACGGACTTGATTAAATCTTCGCCAACTAGATAAAGGCTGCCAACGCATATTAAACCTAGCATAAAACTGGTTATTGTCTTGAAATGAAGTGTTCCCGAATTCATTATTCATTGGTGTGTTCGACGCAAAAAAGGTAGAATTGCTAAACAAACCTTGATCAACATGATTAGATAAACCTTTACGATATCTAAATTCAAAAAATCCACTGAAACGAATTTTAGAAGATACTTGGTATTCATATCCCACATTCAAAAAATTCTTTTGATATAATTTTAAGTAATTTTCATTCAATAACAAAGCGTAAAACTTATTATATACATCCGAAACTGGACTAGTCGCATTTATTTGATACACATTACTCCCAGCACCCAAGATTAAACGCCGCCTATTTTCATCAAAATTTCTTGTGTAACCAAGATCTCCATTAAAAGCCTTTCTGGCTAATGCATATCGAAAATTCGCATTAATAGAATAAAAATTAGATAAACTAAATGTATGTCGGAACTCAATATTTCTTTGAATAACATATCCATCTACAGGGTTAAAGCCCCCAGACAAGGAACTTAACCTTAAACTTGGACCCAAATTCCTCTTTTCATACAAATAGGTTCGAGCACGAATCAAATCAGTCCAACGAAATACGGGCAAGTTTCTTAACGAATCCTTTGTCAATTTATTCCGATCTAGTAACTGAAGGCTATCGGCTTGTTTATACCCGATTACCTCCGCTTCAGTGAGAGGAACCTGACGTTCAGACACCCAAAATGATTCTTCATGTTTAGAAGCCATTGAATCAACCTCAAAAACATAGTCCGAAGTAAATATTTCCTTTTCTTCCGATTTTTCAAGAAATTCTATTTTTTCAGTTTTGTCAACCTGCCGTAAAATCTTCTTTAATTTATTTCTAGTTACTTCTGATGATAATGCGGATTTCGGATCTTTAACTTTTTCTCGATCTATTTCCTTGGCTAAAGATTTATTTAACCGCTCTTCGATGATATTGGGTTTAACAACAAGAACAGGGTTTACCTTGATTTTATATTCTTTTATTTGCGTAATATATCGAAACGTGGCACCAAAGCCCATCGCATCAAAATTAATATTCACATCATAATTTATGGGCATCCAAACACCTTGGAACAAAGAATTTTGTTGTTGCATTCTAAACTGACCTGATGAATTTTTAAAATTCAAACTGAACGAATATATACTCCAAGTATCTTCAACAACTGAAATAACTCCTTCAAACAAATCTTGATAAGTCGACTTAGGAGTGATTTGAATTTTACTGATGGTTTGACCATTGACAATAAAACTACCTATATAGGCAAATTTATAAAATTGAAACGCATTGGGCGAAACTGGCGAAATCAAATATCCCCAAATTTTAGGCGAATAGAAATTTGTTTGAGTCACGCGTAAATTTGGAGCATCTGCATTTCTCAATACCGCCGGTAAATTGTTGCGATTTGACAATACTTTTTCTGTTATTTTATTGGGCTTTTGATAATTAACTTGATTTATCCCTTCCAATAAATAGGTAGAACCCACTTTTATCCCTGCTTCCTTTTCCATTTTCTTGCCAACTAAAGCATTCATCATTTTCGAAATAGAAGTGATTTTACCAACTCCTTTCACATAGGCCTTAGCGCTGTATTGATCCACTTCCTTCGTATGAAATGGAGCCATGGAAATCATTCTTCGCATGATCCCAATCGCTGGATCCTCTTTTAAACCTCCTACGTTAACTTCCGCTAATGAAACTGCTTGTTCCTCTAGAACAACATTTATCTCTATTTTATCCGTACTTTTTTCAATAGTAACTTTTTTTGAATATGGACTATGCCCCAAAAACCGAAACACTAATTCATGATTTCCTATGGGAACTTGTACAGCATATTGACCATCTTCATTGGCCAAAGTACCTTTGTTTATATCGGAAACCCAAACGGTAGCAAATGGAAGCGGATCACCCTTTTTATCTTTGATGGAACCACTGACCGTTTGGCTAAAAGTGTTAATAGATAAAAAGCAAAAAAGAATAATTAAATATTTAAACATAGACAAAAATAGATACATTTTTAATCAGTAAACTGATAAAGTGATAAGTGGTTGATATTTTGGATAATTGACATAGTAAAAATAACGAGAACATTGTAATTTTACCCTATGAGGAGTTTTACAAACCGACAGCTTTTTCAAAAATTTCTAGCACCAACTTCAGATAGTCCTTTGGCATTAGAAATTGTCAAAGCAAAAGGTATTTATTTATATGACAAAGAAGGTAAGTCCTATATAGATCTGATTTCGGGAATTGCTGTGTCGAATGTAGGCCATCGAAATAAAAAGATCATATCAGCGATTAAAAAGCAGTTAGATCTTTACATGCATCTGATGGTGTATGGAGAATATATACAATCGCCACAAGTATTACTCGCGCAGGCATTAGTAAATTCAACAAAAGACCCCTCACTAAATCAAGTATACTTTACAAATTCAGGGACTGAAGCGGTGGAAGGAGCGATGAAATTAGCCAAAAGATATACCGGGAGAACTAATTTTATATCCTGCATAAACGCCTATCACGGAAGTACTCAAGGAGCATTATCTCTTGCAGGTGATGAAAATTTCAAAAATTCATTCAGACCTTTACTGCCAAATATTACGCATATAAATTATGGACGTGAGGAAGATTTAGTCCATATAAATAATAAGACTGCAGCCATCATCATCGAAATAATAGGAGGGGAGTCGGGAGTACGAAAAGCATCAATATCCTATTTTAAAGCGTTAAGAAAGCGTTGCGACGAGACAGGAACTTTATTAATTATAGATGAAATTCAAACGGGGTTTGGAAGAACGGGAACGTTTTGGGCCTATGAGGCGATGGAAATCATACCTGATGTTCTTCTAACAGCTAAAGGAATGGGTGGGGGCATGCCTATTGGCGCCTTTATCGCCAATGAAAATTTAATGAAATCACTTAGTTTTGACCCAATTTTAGGCCATATAACAACATTTGGAGGTCATCCAGTAAATTGTGCCGCATCGCTTGCGACTTTAAATTATATTATTGACGAAAATTTAATGGAAGATGTTCCTTCAAAAAGCCAGTTATTTAAGGACCTTTTGGTACATCCCATGATCAAGGAAGTAAGAGCCGTGGGATTAATGATTGCCGTTGAATTTGAAAATTTCGAAATCATTCAAAAAATAATTTCAAATTGTCTTTACAGAGGATTGATTACCGATTGGTTTTTATTCTGCAATAATTCGCTGCGAATAGCCCCTCCATTAATCATCACAATGAAAGAAATAAAAATAGCCTGTAAAATAATTTTACAGGCCATCAATGAGGTTGAAATGGAAATTAAATCCTAAACATGCTTTAAAAGCGTTTCTGATAAGACCGATTTTGGGATATTACCACCCACTAATCTCTCGACCATTTCACCATTTTTAAAGACCATTAGTGTAGGGATTGAGCGAATACCAAATGAAGCTGGAACTGCAGAATTTAAATCTACATTCATCTTAGCCACAATTGCTTGGCCTTCTACTTCTCCTGCTAATTCTTCCACGATGGGACCAATCATTTTACAAGGACCGCACCATTCAGCCCAAAAATCGACTAAAACTGGAGTGTCTGTACCTATTAACTCTTGAAAATTTGCATCTGTTGCTTCTACGTATTTTCCCATTGTTTGATTTATATTTTAAAATTCAAAATTATAACAAATACTGATAAACAAATCGTTCATCAAAAAAAATTAAATAATTAATTTAAAACCTATATTCTCTACCTTACTCAAATCCATCACTAATGCTTTATTTATCGTTAATTGAACTTTTCTAGAAAGAAAATCCAGTTGAACACGATCTTGTTCATCATAAACTTCTAAAATGACCTTTTTGTTCCCTTTGTATTGATCAAATAAATCTTCCAGATAATCGACCGTCTCTAAATTCAAATGCGATAAATTTAAACGCAATCTTAGTTCTTTGGTACGCTCTTCTAATAACTCGGTCAATAACTCAATCGACTGTATTTTAAAAACCATTTGGTCTGTATGCTTATTTTTCAACTGATAAGAACCTTGAATATATAACAAACGATCCTGGGCGATAAACCTTTCAAATTGGATGAAATCTTTGGCAAACAACGCAAATTCATAATTTCCGGCATAATCTTCTAAGGTGAAAATCATAAACTGATTTCCATTCGCAGAGGTCCTCACATTAATTTTGGTCACAATTCCTGCAAAAGACTGAACAATGTTTGGCTTAGATTCTAATAAACCAGAATTAGAATTACAAAAATTCTGAATTTCAATTTTATATTCATCCAAAGGATGTCCTGAAATGTACACGCCAACAACCTCTTTCTCATTTTTCAATTGCTCCATGACAGACCAAGGCTCTGTTACAGGAATTTTAGGCATGGATATATCATTTCCCGTACCAGCTCCGAGTTCACCAAATAAGGATTGCGTGGCAGCTGCTTTCAACTCAGAAATTTTAGCCGAATACCGCACAATCTTTTCAATAAACGTAATTCCTTCATTGTCGGTCGCAAAAAATTGTGACCTTTGAATATCACTAAAACAGTCGAAGGCACCTGCTAAAGCCAATGATTCCAAACATCTTCTATTGACCTGACGGCTATTGATACGAGAAACAAAATCAAAAATATCTTTATATTCACCTCTCGCTTGTCTTTCTTCTACAATAGAATCGACTGCCGCTTCACCCACACCTTTAATAGCTCCTAAGCCAAACCTGATTTGACCTTTTTTATTTACAGCAAATGATCGTGAGGATTCGTTCACATCAGGAACCAATAAACTTAAGCCCATACGTTTACATTCATCCATGAAAAATGTAATCTTCTCAATATTACCTAAGGAGTTAGATAATACGGCCGACATATATTCTGGGGCATAATTGGCTTTTAAATACCCCGTTTGATAAGCGACTAAACCATAGCAAGTAGAGTGAGATTTATTAAATGCATATTCGGCAAATGACTCCCAATCCGACCAAATCTTCTCTAATTTATCTGGAGGGTGTGAATTCGAAAGTCCACCGTCAATAAACTTACCCTTCATTTTATCGATGGTAGGCTTATCTTTTTTCCCCATGGCCTTCCGCAAAACATCGGCATCGCCTTTGGTGAAATTGGCCAATTTTTGAGATAATTGCATTACTTGCTCCTGATAAACCGTAATGCCATACGTATCACTTAAATATTCCTCCATTTCTGGAACATCATATTCAATTTTCTCCCGACCATGTTTCCTGGCAATGTAATTAGGAATATACACCATAGGACCTGGCCTAAACAAGGCATTCATGGCAATTAAATCTGAAAACTGATCAGGTTTTAGGTCCCTTAAATGCTTTTGCATACCCGCCGATTCAAATTGGAAAGTAGCATTGGTTTCACCCCTCTGATACATTTCAAAAGTAGTCGCATCATCTAAAGGAATCGCATCTAAATCAATGGTGATTTTATGATTTTGCTCAATTAATCGAATCGACTCTTTTAAGATCGACAAAGTCTTTAACCCCAAAAAGTCCATTTTAATGACTCCCGCATTTTCAATCACAGAACCATCAAACTGAGTAATCAATAAACTGACATCCTTGGACGTTGCCACAGGCATGATATCAGTTAAATCATGCGGGGCGATAATGATGCCAGCCGCATGAATACCAGTTCCTCTGACAGAACCTTCCAAAATCATAGCTGATTCAATAACTCTTGAAGGCAATCCCCCTGACGATTTTATTTGCCTCAATTGCTTGACCTGCTCTAATTCATCCGAACTTAAGTTTTCTCGATCTGCTAAACTACCATCCCCGGTCAATGAAGCATTGAATATCCGTTCTAATGTAATTTTAGGTCTTTCTGGAACTAATTTGGCCAAGGCATTCGACTCAGACAAAGGTAAATCTAATACGCGCGCCACATCTTTCAATGACATTTTAGCCGCCATCGTTCCATAGGTAGCAATATGGGCAACTTGATTTCGACCATATTTTTCTACCACATAATCAATTACCTTTTGTCGACCTTCATCATCAAAATCCGTATCAATATCGGGAAGTGATTTACGATCCGGATTTAAAAAACGTTCAAAAAGTAAATTGTATTTGATGGGATCTATATTCGTAATTCCCAAACAATAAGCAACCACAGATCCCGCAGCACTACCTCTTCCAGGACCTACGTAAACCCCTAAATCTTTTCCTGCATTAATGAAATCAGCTACAATTAGAAAATAGCCAGCAAATCCCATGGTTCTAATCGTATGTAATTCAAATTTAATCCGCTCCTCGACAACAATCGAAATATCAACATACCTCTTTTTAGCCCCAACCATGGTCAAATGTTCTAAGAAATCATCTTGACTTAAAAAAGTGGAGGGTATGGTAAAATTAGGGAGTAATACGTCTTTTTTTAATTCCAGAATTTCAACCTTGCCCACAATTTCATTGGTATTATCAATGGCCTCAGGGATATGCGACCAAAGGTCAGTCATTTCCTGAGTCGTTTTAAAATAAAATTGATCATTATAAAAAGCAAAACGCTTTCCTTTCATATCAAAATCACCTTCTATGTCTTTATAACTCGGCGTACTTTGTTTCTCACCTGTATTGATGCACAACAAAATATCATGCGCATTGGCGTCTTTTTGATCTAAATAGTGACTATCATTGGAAGCAATAACTTTAACATTATATTTTTTTGCAAAACGCAATAAAACTTCATTGACAACTTGCTGTTCAGGAATGTGATGGTTTTGAACTTCCACATAATAATCCTCACCAAATAAATCTAACCACCATTTAAATTCCTTTTCAGCTTCATCCTCTCCAGCACGTAAGATGGCTTGGGGCACACTAGCTCCCAAGCAGCAAGTCGTTGCAATAAGGCCTTTATGGTATTTTAATACTAATTCTTTATCGATCCTGGGGTATTTTGAATACATACCCTCCATAAAACCTAAGGAGCATAATTTGATCAGGTTTTGATAACCCTCAGGATTCTTAGCTAAAAATAATTGATGATACCTTTTATCCTTTAATTCTTTGGTGAAAACTTGTTTATGCCGGTCAGCCACTAAATAAAATTCACAACCTACGATGGGCTTGACTCCATGCTTTCCCGCCTCGGCCACAAATTGAAATACCCCAAACATATTTCCATGATCTGTAATAGCCACGGCAGGCATATTGTCTTCCTTCGCTTTTTTAAACATAGAAGAAATCTTAGATGCACCATCTAATAAAGAAAATTGGGAATGATTATGTAAATGGGAAAATTGCATATAAAATTAAACTTTTAGAAAAGGTTCTTTATCAAAAAAAGTAGCATTCAAGAAATCTAAGTAGGGTTTTAACACTTTAGCTTTTTTAATAACCAAATCGACAAATTGATCAGAAGTCACTTCATCATCTGTAAAATGACACCAAAAGAACATCGTTTTTACCTTCAGTAAATCTGCGTCGGGATGTAATGCATCAAAGCCCTTGGGCGTATTTTTCAAACTTTCACCTTGTGCAGGCCCATATGTTTCCTTGAACAGCGGATAATCAATTATTTTTCGTAAACCCTCCGCATTGTAATCTATTTCCTGGCGATATTTGGCTATCTGATCTGGGCTGGGGTTATACATACCACCGCCTAAAAAAGATTTACCGTTGGGTTCTATATGCAAGTAATAATCCATAAAACCCGATTTTCGACCACCTTCAGAAAAACTAACTGAAAACCACGTTTTATATGGATCTTTATTTTTAGTAAATCGGACATCCCGATTAATACGATAGGTACAATTTTTAACTAGCACTCCATCTAAATTCTCGAATTCCCCAAATTCTATAATAAGTTGGGCTACGAATTCTTCAAATTTTATTTTTAAATCTGTATAAATGCCTTTGTTAACACCAAACCACTCGCGTGAATTGTTGGATTTTAAATCCAATAAAAATGCCAAAAGGCTAGGGGTGAGGGACATTGAAAATGGGTGAAATCGTTAAAACGAAATTAGTAAATTTTGCTTGAATGCCCAAGAACAATTCGCTTGGAGTTTCGGTCTATTTTATTGATTTTTGCATAAATTATTTAAATAAGCTATGCGTATTTTAACGGGCATTCAGGCTTCTGGAAAACCCCATTTAGGAAACATTTTAGGTGCGATTATCCCAGCCATAGAATTATCTAAGCAGCCTGGCAACGATTCTTTTTTATTTATTGCTGACTTGCATACGTTAACATCTTTAAAAGAAGGGGAAAGTATACGTAATAATACGTTATCTGTAGCGGCTGCATGGTTAGCCTTTGGTTTTGATACAGAAAAAAATTATTTCTATCGACAGTCAAAACTAGCTCCATACCATACTGAATTAATGTGGTATTTAAACTGCTTTACCCCATTTCCTATGTTGGCAAACGCGCATAGTTTTAAGGACAAAGCAGAAAAATTATCCGATGTTAATGCTGGTTTATTTACATATCCTGTGCTACAAGCCGCTGACATCGTTCTATATGATGCACAAATTATACCTGTTGGCAAAGATCAAAGACAGCATATTGAAATGACACGCGATATTGCCAATTCGGTCAATAAGAAATACAATAAAGATATTTTTGTGCTTCCTGATGCTAAAATAAATGAAGAGGTGATGACAATTCCTGGGGTTGATGGTGCGAAAATGAGCAAGTCATTAAACAATTACATTGATATCTTTTTACCAGAAAGTGAGCTATTGAAGCAAATTAAAAAAATTGTAACCGATACAACGGCCTTAGAAAATCCCAAAGACCCTGATCAGGATATAACCTTTAAATTATATCAGCTAATGGCTAGCAAATCAGAGATAGCTGAAATGCGCGCTAATTATTTAGCCGGTGGATATGGGTATGGACATGCTAAACAAGCCTTATTTAATTTGATGCTAAATTATTTTAAAGAGGCTAGAGAAAAATTTGATTTCTATATGTCACATCCAGAGCTGATAGAAGAAAAATTACAGATCGGCGAAAAGAAGGTTAAACCTATTGCTGAGGCTACAATAGCTAGAATAAGGGCTGAATTTAAATTTTAAAGCATGTTTCCAACTTGGGATAGTGATTTATTTCAACTCATTAATCAGGCCCATACACCTTGGCTAGATCAGCCGATGGCCATTATATCAGGGAAATTAACCTGGATTCCTTTATATGCTTTTTTGATCTATTTATTATATAAAGAGCATAAATCAAAGGTTTGGAAAACTATTCTGTATTTAATATCGATTGTTATTTTCGCAGACCAAGTTAGTTCCAGTATTTTAAAGCCTTTATTCAAACGCTTAAGGCCCTGTCATGTGGAAGCATTTCAATCTTGGATACATTTACCAGACGGTTGCGGTGGCTTATACGGATTCTGTTCCTCACATTCCGCTAATGCATTTGCCGTAGCGATCGGATTTTATTTAGTAAGCAAAAATAGGCCAATGGGAACAATCCTTGTGGTATGGGCTACTTTGATTGCATATAGTCGAATATATCTGGGAGCACATTATCCGTTAGATGTGATCACGGGTGCATTCGTCGGTGGCTTAGGGGCTTGGACTTTATTTCAAGCTTATACCAAATTGACTAGAAAATCATAAGTGTTAATTCCATCTGCAAAATCGTCTAAAGCAGGTTGTTGGCTCTGTCCAAAATCTATATTTAAACCTACTTTGCACTGTATTTTTTCTTCTCTTTCCGAAATCCACTTTTGCAAAGAGCTTTCATTTTCATAGCGATGAATATATAAAACACCCACTGGAGAAACAAGATCCTCGTTTTCTGTGACAATAATATTGCCTAAGTCAAAATGAGGAATTTGATTTAATAAATATAAAGTACGATAATATTGTAAATTGTTCGCATACTTAGAATGATTTAAAACCCAATCTTCCTTAGACAATACATCAAATAATGGAATTAAATCATAGTCCTTGAGTATAGCTAAAGTAGATACATTCCGACAACCCAATCCGTAATAAGTATAAATGTCATTGGCTAAACCTTGAAACTCATGATTTGATTCAGTCCCACGTAAAACGGCCAACGAGCTTCTGTTTTTACGAATAATATGAGGTATGGTAGAAAAATAATGCGAAAAATATCCTCCTGAAAAGTTACTTCCGGTTGCAATGACAGCGTCCATTCCTTGAAGACGATCAATAAAATGAACAGGAATTAATGGATCAAATTCTTTCATCGCCAACACATATAATTGCATCAATGATTTGTCTTGTGAACTTAATTTAATATTGGCTATTTGACCAGAAGCCAACACCATTAGTAGATCATGTAAACCAATAGCGGGGAGATTACCTGACAAGATTAATCCAATTTGCGATTTTGATTTAGCTTTTTCAGGATGTGTGACAAAAAATTCTTGCCAAGCCAATGACGAAAAAAATTGTTTTTGAATGGCGCTCATAGCTGTGCGAAGGAATGAATCCGTAAACCAAGGATTCTCATTTACAGCTTTATCTATAAATAATTCTATTTTTTCCTTGTTTTTTTCAGAGCCAAAAAATTGATCAAGAAATTTAATTAGTTCTAAAAACTGAGCTTGAGGCATAAATTATATTATTTTATGGAACAAAGTTCTAAATTTTTTCTGTTAGTCCATATAAATTATATACTATTCAAAATTATGTTAGTAAATTGCACAAAATATATTTATTGTTATGGCGATAATAATTACTGAAGAATGCATTAACTGTGGGGCTTGCGAACCAGAATGCCCCAACACCGCAATTTATGAAGGTGGAATTGAATGGACTTGGGCTGGCGGAACCTCATTGACTGAAGTGGAACTAGAAGATGGTAGTTCCATGGATGCAAAAACAAATATTGAACCCGTATCAGAAGAGTTCTATTATATAGTACCTGATAAGTGTACGGAATGTACCGGATTTCATGAAGAGCCACAGTGCGCTGCAGTTTGTCCAGTAGATTGCTGTGTTCCAGATCCAGACCGAGTAGAAGATAAAGAAACTTTAATGGCCAAAAAATCTTGGCTTCACGCAGAGTAAAATAATTTTAATTAATTTTACTTAAGTCATTTAAATAGCTAACGAAAGTTGGCTATTTTTTTGTTGAAATAATGCTAATCGAATTACCAACAAAACAATAAATCAAAATTATATTATTTCAAGAATTCTATATTTACAGAATCAATTTATACCTCTAAATTTCTATTTTTTGATATTTAGCACAAAATAGGTTTAAATATTACCTCATTTTTAATACTTTTTTGTAAATATTAAAAAAACAAGTATATTTTTTATCCTATTTTCTTGTTTAATATATTTTTTGTTACAATATTTGTTTCGCAATCAAGTATTTATTCACACTAAACAATTACTGCACATGAAAAAATCAATCTTTACTGCACTTTTAGGCCTAGTATCCTTTTGTGGATTTTCCCAAGAAAAAGAAGCGGAAGCGCCTAAGTTTACATTTTCGGGTTACGTAGATTCGTACTATATGTTAAATTTTAACAGTCCGACCAACAGAAGTAATTTAGGAGTTTCTGGATATGAAAGAGCGTTCGATCAAAAGTCGAGTCAATTTTCTTTAGGTCTTGTTCAGACAAAATTTGGATACAGTACAAAAACATCTGATGTCGTAGTCGATTTAACCTTCGGACCTAATGCAGATTTGGGTCAATATGGAAATGCTATTGGACCTTTAGGAAAAGGGACTACAGCTTTAGCTATCAAGCAAGCATATTTCAATTGGAAAGCGAGTGATAAATTAACTTTCACAGCGGGTCAATTTGGAACTCACATTGGATATGAGGTTATTGACGCTCCAGTTAATTACAACTATTCTTTGTCAAATCTTTTTAACAACGGTCCTTTTTATCACATTGGATTGAAGGCTAATTATGCCTTTACTGATAAATTTGCTGCTATGGCTGGTTTGGTCAACAATGTTGATAATTTAAATGATAACAATGCATCTAAAGGTTTTATATATCAAGTATTTGCATCACCGGCATCAGGTTGGAATCTATACTTTAATGGTATTTCATCTAACGAATCAGCTCCCTTAGCATCAGGAAAAGACGATTCAGGATCATATAGCTTAACTGATTTAACTACTTCTTATCAAATCTCACCTAAATATCTATTAGGAGTAAATGCAGCTTACGGATCACAAACAGGTGATTTTCAAGGTGGCGGAACTGTAGGAAATAGCAAGACATGGGGAGGAGTTGCCCTATATACGAATTACGCATTTACTGATGGATTTAGCTTAGGTGGTCGTTATGAAGTATTTGATAATACGTCAGGAGCAAGAGCATTAAGAGATGCAGATGGAAAAGGAACAAGTGTTTCTTCATTCACCTTGACAGCTACATTCACAGCAGCAAATGGTCACTTATTGATCAAGCCTGAATTAAGAAGCGATGCGTACAAAACAGCTCAATTTACAGATGGAGATGGCAAAGCTCAAAAATCACAAACGACATTAGGATTACACTTTATTTATAAATATTAATAATCAATCTTTCACATATAAATTTTTGTAAACATGACGACACAAAAACCAACATGGATTCCGCTACTAGTTTTGCTTGCGATAGCAGTAGCCGCATTGTTTTTAACGAGTGTTCCGGGAGTAATGCCAACTGAAGGCTTAGATACTGGTGATACTGCTTGGATGATTGTAGCATCTGGATTAGTTCTATTAATGACACCGGGTTTGGCTTATTTTTATGGTGGAATGGTTAACCATAAAAACGTAATTTCTACTATGTTGCAATCATTTATTGCCATGGGAGTAATTTCTGTTATTTGGATTGTTTTTGGATTTAGTTTAGCCTTTGGCGACTCTTTAGGTGGCTGGATTGGCGACCCTCGTACATTTTTTATGTTCAATGGAGTTTTTGATCATAAACTTTCATTAGGAAGCACTGACCAATTAAAGTTCACAATTCCATTTGCCTTATTTGCATTTTTTCAAATGAAATTTGCGGTTATTACACCAGCTCTTATTTCGGGTGCTTTGGCTGAAAGAATTAACTTTAGAGCATTTGTGCTATTTATGATTTTATTCTGTGTGGTTGTTTATGCTCCTTTGGCGCATTGGACATGGCATCCAGATGGATTCTTATTTAATTTAGGTGTTTTAGATTTTGCTGGTGGTACTGTTGTACACATGTCAGCTGGTTGGGCTGCGTTAGCAGGAGCGCTTTACTTACGTCGTCGTAAATCACACATGGAATCAAATATTTTGCCTCCGGCTAACATTCCTTATGTTTTATTAGGAACTGGTTTGTTATGGTTTGGATGGTTTGGATTTAACGCAGGATCAGCTGTAGGGGCTAATGGACTTGCGGTAACCGCTTTTGCGACTACTCACGTAGCTGCTGCAGCAGCAGGTTTATCTTGGATCTTATTTGATGTATCTCGTGGCAAAAAAGTTTCGGCTTTAGGATTTTGTATTGGTGCGGTGGTTGGTTTAGTTGCCATTACACCTGCAGCAGGTTTCGTAACTGTTCCTGTAGCCATCTTTATCGGCGTAGTCGCAGCGATCATTTCAAATATCGTAGCTCATTGGAGAGCTAGTTCTAATTTAGATGATACCTTGGACGTATTTGCTTGTCATGGAGTTGGCGGAATGGTCGGCATGCTAATGACAGGTATTTTTGCAACAAGCGCAGTCAATGCAGCGGTAGTAGAAAATGGTTTATTTTATGGTGAGACTGCTTTATTTATGAAGCACATATTAGCCTTGGCCATTGTTTCGGCATTTGCTTTTAGCGTATCCTACTTGTTATTAATCATTACAGATAAAATCATACCTCTACGTGTAAATGAAGAGGAGGAAAGACTTGGATTAGATTTATCTCAACACGACGAATCGTTAGCAGAGTAATCTTTCTAAAAGCAAAGCCGCAAGCAATGGTTCTTGTGGTTTTGTTTCAATCAAAAAGTCGAAAACTTATAGTTTTCGGCTTTTTTGTTTTTAACCGGTTTAAATATATAAATTCAGATTGAAGTTTAATCTTCATACATTTTTCGTTCTTATGAAGACAAACAAAATCATTTTGTTGATTGGCAGAGAACATCTCGAAAAAGACAGCTATCTATATACAGACATACTTTCAGAAATTAAGGGGATCCAATTTGATGTTTTCAATGACTCATACTCGTATTTCAGAAGAAGAGTTTATCCGTATATCGGTAAAGTTATCCCTAGATTTATCCGAAAACAACCCATCATAAGAAGCTTATATTTACAAATAGAGGAACAAATTTATTCAATTATTCTGAATCCTAAGGATTATAAAATGCATGTAGCATTTCAAAAAAATCCTAATGACATTTTTTTAAGGATAGAAAAATTAGCCAGAAGGTTAAACAAAATTCCTAGAGATACTGAAATTACGTTAATTGGCCGAAGTGCTGGGGCGATTGTTGCCACCATGGTTTCCTTACAACATCCCATTCACAAAATAATTTCGCTAGGGTATCCATTTAAGCATCCCGATTTTGAGGAAGAAGCCTTTCGGCACGAACATCTATTACAAGTAAATACGCCGATGTTAATTATACAGGGGCTACAAGATGTTTATGGTGGCCAAGAAATTGAAAAAAAGTACAACTTTAATTCAAACACAACAATAGTCTTTGAAGACATTAATCATGATTTTGAATTAACGGAAGAAAACAGAATTCGAATTTTAAAAAATATCGAACAATTTATTTCTGGCTCAGAAAATTAAACAAAGGCATTTGAGAACAAAACATCTCCTGTTACTTCGCCATTTTCATCTATTGATTTATAACGAACGGATTGGATGGTATTGATCAATAATGGATCGTATACAGATTTGAACCTAACATAGTTTTCAGAAAAACCTTCCATAAAACCATTTTCATTTGATTCTTCAAACAAAACCTCACCCTTATTCCCTAGTTGGCTTTCATAAAAAGCACGTCTTTTTTTATCTGAAAGTATGTGTAACATTTTGGATCTTTCAGATTTTTGAGCACCATCTACTTTAGGGAAAATTTCAGTGGCAAAGGTGTTAGGCCTTTCTGAATATGGGAAAACATGTAGATATGAAATATCGAGCTCCTGTAAAAACTGATAGGTTTCTAAAAACAATTCGGGAGTTTCTCCAGGGTGGCCTACAATTACATCTACACCAATACATGCATTTGGCATCAATGATTTTATTAAAGCAATGCGATTTACATATAATTCTCGTTGATATCGACGTTTCATTAAACGTAAAACTGCATTCGATCCTGATTGCAAGGGTATGTGAAAATGAGGAACGAAAGAATTTGAACTTGACAAGAAAGTAATTATTTCAGGGGTAATTAAATTGGGCTCAATGGAAGATATACGAAATCGACTGATACTAGTTTTGAATTCAATCGCTTTAATTAAATCAAAAAAAGTTTCTTCCCGTTTTCCTTGTTGAATTCCAAAATCGCCTATATTCACTCCCGTTAACACGATTTCTTTTACCCCTTTGTCAGCAATTTCTTCAATTAAAGCCAAGACGCTTTCAACTGTATCTGATCTAGATTGGCCTCTAGCCAAGGGTATTGTACAATATGAGCAGGGATAATCACATCCATCTTGAACTTTTAAAAATGTCCTTGTACGATCATTAACGGAATAAGAAGCATGATAATCTAAGTCATACCTTATTTCTGAGGTTAGCAATTTCGGAAGACTTGTATTTTTTTTATTTAAATAGGGTAGGATTAAATCAGGTAGTTGGAATTTTTCGTTAGCCCCTAAAACTAAATCCACACCTGGAATACTGGCAATTTCTTCGGGTTTCAATTGCGCATAGCATCCCATGATTACCACGGTGGAAGCTGGATTGATTTTTTTAGCTTCTCGAACGACTTTTTTACACTTTTTATCTGCTTGTTCGGTTACGCTACAGGTATTGATGACAAACAAATTAGGGGAATCTTGAAAATCCACACGAGTGAAACCCATAGGTTCTAAACTACGTGCAATTGAACTAGATTCTGCAAAATTCAATTTACAACCTAAGGTATAAAAAGCGACCTTTTTCATTTCTTAAAATAAGAGCATAAAGGTAAAACAAAAATGGCGGGAAAACCCGCCATTTCATTTCATAAAAGTATATAAATGCAAGATTAATTAATATTTGGCCGTTTTAACGGTCTTAATAATACGCGCAGCTACTTTGTAAGGATCTGCAGCAGAATTTGGTCTGCGATCTTCTAACCAACCTTTCCAACCTTTTTCTACGGTAGCGATAGGGATACGAATAGACGCACCACGATCAGAAACACCATAAGAGAAAGAATCAATAGACTGAGTTTCGTGCTTACCCGTTAAGCGTAAATGATTATCAGCGCCATAAACATCAATATGCTCTTTTACGAATGGAGCAAATGCTGAACATATAGCGTCATACGTTTCTTTTTTACCGGCAGTACGTAAAGCTGTATTAGAGAAATTGGCATGCATACCTGATCCATTCCAATCTAATTCACCTAAAGGCTTACAATGCCAGTTAATTGACACACCAAATTTCTCACCCAAACGTTCTAACAAATAACGTCCTATCCAAATTTGATCACCAGCTTCCTTAGCTCCTTTAGCAAACATTTGGAATTCCCACTGACCTGCAGCCACCTCAGCATTAATACCTTCAATGTTAAGTCCCGCTTCGATACATAAATCTAAATGCTCTTCTACAATCTCACGTCCGTAGGCATTCGATGCTCCTACTGAACAATAATATGGCCCTTGTGGAGCTGGATATCCATTAGCAGGAAAACCTAATGGCTTATTAGTTTCTGGATCCCATAAAAAATACTCTTGTTCGAAACCGAACCAAAAATCATTATCATCATCCTCAATTGTCGCTCGGCCATTGCTCACGTGAGGAGTACCATCTGAATTCAAAACATCACACATCACTAAATATGCATTTTTGCGAGACGGATCTGGGCAAATAAACACAGGACGCAAAAGACAATCTGAAGAGCCACCTGGAGCTTGCTCCGTAGATGAACCATCAAAACACCACATATCACAATCCGCTAACTTTCCACTAAAATTATTTTCGATTTTAGTTTTAGAACGTAAACTCTGGGTAGGTTTGTAACCATCCAACCAAATGTACTCCAATTTAGACTTAGCCATAATTTTAAACGTGTTTTTGTTAATAAATACATTTATTTTTCAATACATTACAAATTTAAACTTGATTTTAACAATTGCAACGATTTTATTGAAAATCTTATACGTTTATTAACCTATTATTCAATTTTATTAAAAAAATTTAATTATTTCCAAGAAAATTATATATAAAAAATTCCTTTCCCAATTGTTTAACATTATTGGTATAAATTGGTTATTTTTACTCTATATAATAAATATGAATCCTTATGGCCATTACTAGATTTAAGGCGTTAGAATTAGCTCAATCACGCGCTAATACTCATGTAAAATTACCCACTGAAAAAGTAACTGATTATTATGGAAGTATGACCTTCAATGATGAAGTGATGCGTTCATTATTGTCTCCTGAAGCCTATTTAAAGATCAATACAGCTATAAATTCTGGAACTAAGATTGACCGCGATGCGGCCGATGAAGTGGCTGCTGCTATGAAATCTTGGGCTATTTCAAAAGGTGCCACGCATTACACCCATTGGTTTCAGCCTTTAACAGGGACGACTGCAGAAAAACACGATTCATTTTTTGATATAGATTTAAGTACAGGAAAGGCCGTTGAAAAGTTTAAGGGATCAGCCTTAGTACAGCAAGAACCCGATGCTTCATCATTTCCAAATGGGGGTATTAGGTCGACATTTGAGGCAAGAGGGTATACGGGTTGGGATCCATCTTCTCCCGCTTTTATCATGGAAAATGCGGCTGGTACAGCGACCTTATGTATTCCATCTGTTTTTGTTTCATACACAGGTGAAGCACTAGATTACAAAACACCCCTATTGAAATCAATCGAATTAGTTGACAAAGCCGCTACAGCAGTCATCAAAGAATTTTTCAATCGAGATATAAGCAAGGTAATACCTACATTAGGAGCTGAGCAAGAATACTTTGTCATCGACGAAGCTTTGTTTAATGCGAGGCCAGATCTAATGATGGCTGGCCGAACCGTTTTCGGGCATGCACCGGCAAAAGGCCAACAATTAGAAGATCATTATTTTGGATCTATACCTAATCGGGTAAATTCGTTTATGGTCGACTTTGAAATAGAGGCGATGAAGTTAGGGATGCCCGTAAGGACAAGACACAATGAAGTGGCACCCGCTCAGTTTGAGGTAGCGCCCACATTTGAAGAAGCTAATTTAGCTTGTGATCACAATGCTTTATTAATGGATTTGATGTCTAAAGTGGCTAGTAAACATAAATTAAAAGTATTATTTCATGAAAAACCATTTGCGGGAATTAACGGAAGTGGTAAGCATAATAACTGGGCATTAGCAACCGATACAGGGATTAATTTATTAGCTCCATCTTCAAAACCAAAGGAAAATTTACGTTTTCTTACCTTTTTTGTTAACACCTTAAAGGCGGTTCATGATCATGCCGATTTGTTGCGCGCGTCCATTGCCTCAGCAGGAAACGAACATCGTTTAGGAGCCAATGAGGCCCCTCCAGCCATTGTGTCAGTATTTTTGGGCTCTACCATGAGTCAAGTATTGGATGAGATGGAAAACATGAGTGATTTGGATGACATTCATTTAGAAAAAGGGGATAATGTTTATTTGAAGTTGGGTATCAATAAAATTCCTTCTTTACTCTTAGACAATACAGATCGAAACAGAACTTCTCCATTTGCCTTTACGGGCAATAAATTTGAATTCAGAGCGGTTGGCTCCTCCGCAAACTCGGCTGCACCCATGACGATTTTAAATACGATTGTTGCAGACCAATTAATTATATTTAGAAAAGAGGTGGAAGTTGTCCTCGAAAAGGGGGTTAAAAAGGAATTAGCTATTATGGAAGTCCTCAAGAAATATGTGAAAGAGTCTAAAAAGATCCGCTTTGAGGGAAATGGATATTCAGAAGAATGGGTAGAAGAAGCGGCCAAGAGAGGTTTGTCAAATTTTAAGACCACCCCAGAGGCATTGGCCGTTTATGCTCGACCAGAATCGATTGAATTATTTACCAAACATGGGATTTATTCAAAAGAGGAGATGCATGCAAGGCATGAAATTGAATTAGAAAATTACATCAAAAAAATTCAAATTGAGTCCAGGGTGATTGGAGATATGGCCATCAATCACATCGTTTCAACCTCATTAAAATATCAAACTCAATTGGTCGAAAATGTAAAAGGACAGAAAGAAATTGGCATTGATCCCCAATATTTTGCGCCAACGATTGAAATGATTAAAAAGATTTCTGAATATACGTCAACAATAGTTCGTCTACAAAATGAAATGACCGAGGCTAGAAAAAAGGCTAATAACATTGAGAATTTAGAGGAAAGAGCCACTATGTATGGAACGAAAGTAAAAGGGTTCTTTGAGGAAATTAGGTATGCTGTGGATAAATTAGAACTCATTGTAGACGACGATGAATGGCCATTACCAAAGTATAGAGAATTATTATTAATTAAATAGCCAATAATCCATATGTTGAAACAAAATAATCCTGGATATTTAGCTGAAGAAATAGCTAACTTAAAAGCTCTTTGCGCTGCAGAGAACAAATCATTTATTGTCATTGATGATGAAGATTTGCCTATGGGTAATGACAAAGAAATGGTTCATATTCAGTTTATAGGAAATTATAAGGAGAAGGAAGTTGTATATGATGCAATTCTTTGTACACTTCAATTACATTATTCGAGTACAATCTATGAAGAAGCGGAGCGTGAGGCCATCGAGCAATTTCCATTATACGTTCCTATTGAAAATAGAGATGAGACCTATGTAGCGAATGAAGTTCTAGATGACGAAGTGGAAATGATGATTTTAGAAATCATTGATGAAATAGAAGAAAATGATGACATCAAAGTAAGCGAGTATGTTGAGCTAGATGAAGATTTTGACTTTGGAATAAGCTTAGAAGCCGCATTATATGTAGCAGCATTAGAAGAAGAAGTCATTGAAAAATTCATTTCAGATTTTAATTCGAATAACTTAAAGCTTGATTCTTCCTTATATTCATTTAAAACAGAAGAAGAGTAAATGAGCTATCCGGTTTTTTATGCATCGGAACCTGAATTAAAGTCTGGTTTAAGTGAAGAAGAATCTTTTCATGCCTGTAGGGTCCTGCGTTTAAAAAATGGGGATCAAATCCATATTTTGGACGGAAAGGGGAAACGCTTTCAAGCAGAATTAGAATTGGTAGATTCTAAAAAGACTACTTTCAGGTCATTACGTATGTTGGAAGAGATTAAAAATCCAAATTATTCCATTTCTCTTTGGGTAGCTCCAACAAAACAAATGGAGCGAATGGAATGGATGGTTGAAAAATGTACCGAACTAGGTATCCATTCAATAGGATTTTTTCATTCAAGATATTCCGAAAGGAAAGAAATAAAATTAAATCGATTAGAAAAAATAGCTGTCTCAGCGCTAAAACAGTCAAAAAATTTATTTTTGCCAGAGATTAAACCGATGGTTTCGATCAAAGAAATCATTCCATTGCCAGCTAAACAAGATTCTTCAAATCAATATTTGTTTGCCCACATAGCGGATCCAGTGGACCAAGCACTATTTAAAATTTTACATAAAAACATCCATTTAAATATTCTGATAGGGCCAGAAGGTGATTTTTCAAATGAGGAAAGTGATTCTTTGTTGGCAAATAGCTGGCTACCCTTTAGTTTAGGCAAAGCAATTTTACGAACAGAAACTGCTTGCATCGCAGCTACTCATAGTGTCCATTTGATTCATGCGCTCCATGAATAAAATAGTAATCGTATTTTTTTTCTTTTGCAGTTCAACCCTTTTAGGTCAAATAAAATTGGCTAAAGTGAAGTATTCAGGGGGAGGAGATTGGTATGCCAATAAAACTTCGTTGCCTAATTTGATTCAATTTTGCAATTCAAACTTACCTTTAAAACTATCAACCACACCTGAAACAGTCGAATTAACAAGCAAACAATTATTCAATTATCCGTTCATACACTTAACAGGACATGGAAATATTTTGTTCAATGATAATGAAACACAAAATTTAAGGACTTATTTACTCGGAGGAGGTTTTCTACATATAGATGACAATTACGGATTAGACGTTTACATAAGAAGGGAAATGAAAAAAGTATTTCCTTCATTAGAATTTGTGGAACTTCCATTTACGCATGCTATTTATCATCAGACATTTAATTTCCCGACAGGATTACCTAAAATTCATGAGCATGACGGAAGGCCCGCACAAGGATTTGGACTCATTTATAAAGGAAGACTGATCTGTTTTTATTCGTATGAGAGTGATTTGGGAAATGGGTGGGAGGATGTTGGTACCTATACAGATCCTGCTGAAAAACATCAAGAAGCTTTAAAGATGGGAGCTAATATTCTTCAATATGCGTTCAAAAATCCTTAGAAATGATAAAAATCAATTATTTAAAATAATCAAAACAAAAAGAGTGTAAAAATGCTTATTATATTTGTAACTAAATTTTAAAAAGAAAAAATGCAATTAGTCATTCCCGCTTTCATTATACATTGGTATATTTCATTATTTAGCCAAACCTTTTTTCTTCATCGGTATTCAGCGCACAAAATGTTTGTCATGAATAAATTTTGGGAAAAATTCTTTTATTTCTTGACCTATTTATCTCAAGGATCCTCCTTTTTAAGTCCTAGGGCTTATGCGGTCTTGCATAGAATGCATCATGCATTTTCTGACACTAAAAAAGATCCACATTCTCCTATGTTTTCGAACAATGTCTTCACAATGATGTGGAAAACAAAGGATCTGTACAATGCCGTATTAAATAGAAAGAGTAACGTTGAAGATCGATTTGAGCATGATTATCCCGTCTCTAAAACGATTGAAAAGATAGGTGACTCTTGGATTTCTCGGATAGGTTGGGGCGTTGCTTATGCCTCATTTTATATCATTGCCTACATCTATTTTAACATGCATTGGGCATTTTTCCTTTTATTACCAGTGCATTTTTTAATGGGTCCCGTACATGGTGCGATTGTAAATTGGTCAGGTCATAAATATGGATATCAAAATTATGATAACCATGATCATTCGAAAAATTCTTTGGTATTTGATGTGCTTATGATGGGTGAATTGTTTCAAAACAACCATCATAAATTGCCTAACCAAGTGAATTTTGCTTCCAAATGGTTTGAGTTTGATCCTACCTATCCCGTAATAAAACTATTAACGTGGCTGAAAATAATTAAACCCAATATTAAGCCGGCAGACGCGAAATTTTAAATTATTAAAAAGCCCTTTAACGAGGGCTTTTTATATTTCTTCTGGGAAGTTAAATTTCTCTAGGTAATCAGATACTCTTTTTAAGAAACCTCCACCTAAATTACCATCAATAATTCGGTGGTCATACGAGTGCGAAATAAACATTTTTTGACGCACTTCGATTGAATCGCCTTCAGGCCGACTCACTACTGATGCTTTTTTTTCAATTAAGCCAAAAGCTAAAATTCCCACTTGAGGTTGAACGATAATAGGTGTTCCCATCAAATTGCCAAAAGAACCAATGTTAGAGATTGAAAATGTACCTCCTTCTAAGTCGGCGGGCTTTAGTTTATTTAACCTTGCGCGGTTTGACAAATCATTCACTTTTTTAGTTAAATCGACTAATGACAGCTTATCCACTTCATGAATAACAGGTACAATTAAATTACCGTTAGGCAAAGCTACGGCCATGCCAATATTAATTTGAGCATGTTGGACGATGAAATTTCCTTCAAGGGATATATTCATTCCAGGGAAATCCTTAATAGCCAGAGCTGTAGCCATAAATAATAAAGGGGTATACGTAATAGGCTCTTTATATTTTTCTTGAAATTTAATTTTGTTTTTTTCACGCCACTGAACCATTGCAGTCATATCTGTTTCTAGAAATGAAGTAACATGGGGAGAAATCCTTTTGGAATCGAGCATTCTTTCGGAAATCATTTTCCTCATTCGATCCATTTCGAATACTTCATCACCGGGTAGACGCAATCCAGACCCTTGACTTAAGGTACCTGAGGCTATGACTCTTTTTGAGTTTCGAATAGCAATGTAATTCAATACATCCTTTTTAGTCACTCGATTATCTAAACCTGAACCCGCAATTTCACTTAATTCACGTTGAGATACTTTTTCTTGTTGGCATATTTGCTTGATCAATGGCGAAATCCACGGATTGGATTGACCAGAATTTGGATTAAAATTGCCCAATGAAAGATCTGTCAAATTAGAAAGAGTCAGATCTTCAATAATAGAATAAGAATCGATGTTCATTTCAGTTGGACTTGGCTCTTGGGTGACAACTGAGTCTATAATACATATAGGTTTGCCAATTTCAGCGATACCGCCTACAGGAACTAATACTTTTTTCAAATAACCTGCTACAGGAGAGGGTACCTCAGTATCAATTTTATCGGTGGCCACTTCAACAATAAATTCATCTGCTTCCACATAATCACCAGGCTGTTTTAACCAATTTAAAACAGTCGCTTCCATGATACTTTCACCCATTTTGGGCATGATAATTTCCGTTATAGCCATACTACTAAGATAAATCTTTTAATAAATATCGCCTAATCAAATTCAATGAATTTAAAGAGGTCATATGTATATTTTGCATTCGATTACCACCTAATTGTAGCTTCCTTGTGATTACTTCTCCTTCAGAGGCTAAAGCAATCCATACGGTACCTACCGGTTTTTCAACACTTCCCCCTGCTGGGCCAGCAATCCCAGATGTGGCCATTCCATAAGTCGTTTTAAATTTTTCTCTAATGGATTTCGCCATAGCGGATACACAAGATTCACTCACGGCTCCATCTATATTTAAAATAGATTCCGAAACATGCAGAATTTCTTTTTTAATCTCATTGGAATATGAAATCACACCACCTATAAAATATTCGGAGCAACCTGAAATTTGAGTAAAATGATGCGATAAATGCCCCCCGGTACAACTTTCTGCCAAAGCGAGTGTGGCTTTATTTTTTAGTAATAAATGGCCCACCACTTCAGATATTTCATCCTTATTATACCCGAAAATATAGGAATCAATCAAAGGACGTAAGGCGTCAATTTGCGCTTCTACATTCGCTTTTAATATATCAAGGTTATCTCCAAAAGCAGTAAGTCTAAGCTTCACAATACCAAGGGAAGGCAAATAGGCTAATTTAATATGTTTTGGAAGTGATAATTCCCAATCTTGAATTATATCAGATAAATAAGATTCACCTATGCCGATCGTTTTTATTACTTTATGATAAATAATTGGGGTTTTAAAATGTGAAACCAATTTTGGAATAACTTCATTTTCCATGATGGCCTTCATCTCAAAAGGAACTCCAGGCATCGAAACCCATATGACACCAAATTCATCGAACCACATACAGGGTGCAGTACCTTGCTTATTAGGAATAAATTGAGCTTTGGTTGGCAAAAGTGCTTGATCTCGATTAATATCTGTTAACTCGCGCCCACGTTTTAGGAAAAATTCAGTGACATCTTTTAAGGCATCTACATTCATTTCCAGTGAGCAATGAAAGAAATCAGCTAATATTTTTTTCGTTAAATCATCTTTTGTTGGCCCCAGACCGCCAGTAATGAAAACAACATCCGCCCTAGATTTAGATTCATTAAGAATCGCCGTTATTTCTTCAGCAGAATCACCTACGGAAGACTTCCTAATCGTTTTAATCCCTAATTTATCTAACTCAAAACTGATCCATTGGGTATTAGTGTCCAATATTTGACCATAAAGAATCTCATCCCCAATTGTAATAATTTCTGCTCGAACCATTAAGTTTTCTTACTTTTGTACGAAAATACGGATTATTTGGGATTGATTAACACCCAAGAATTGAAAAAGCCCCCATAATAAATGAAACACTCAGAAATAAATTTTAAAATCCAGTTAGACGATCAAAATATTCCCGAAAATATTTCTTGGTCAGCTACCGACAACCCTAATGAGGGCATAGAAGAAACCAAAGCAATATTAGTGGCGACGTGGGATCCATACCATAAAGGAACCTTAACTTTACCCTTATGGACAAAAGACATGGAGGTCTTGGATATGAAAAGATTTTTTATTGAGATCATGGGAACGGTATCAGAAGCATCACTTCAAGCTACTGGAGATGCCTATTTTTCACAAGAAATTGAGCTCGTGTGTCATACGCTGTCTTCACATTTACAAAAAGAAATTTTGGAAGCCGAAAAGGGCGCTAAATAAAAGACGATGAGATTTATTAAACTATTGATTTTGCTAATTGCTGTAAGTCACCTATCCTGGGGACAAAAAGGGATCATTTTTTTTAAAACAAGCAATTTCAATGCGGCGGTCAATGCCGCAAAGCAACAAAATAAATTACTTTTTGTTGAGGCCTACGCACCTGATTGCCATGTTTGTATGGCGTTCAAAGGAACCTTTGCACAACCTCAAGTTGGTAAAGTCTACAACACCAATTTCATAAACTTCCAATTGGATGTCAATAACCCTGACAATCTAGCGATTCTTATAAAGTATAAAATTATTCTTAATGCAACGCCTACTTTCATTTTTTTTGAACCTAAAACAATGAAAGTGGTCCAAGTAAAGGCTTTTGGCGAAAAAGACAATTCAGTTATTAGCGTAAACTTAATTGGCCAAAAAGCAGCTAATCCACAAGAACAGGTAGGCAATTTTTCAGTTAAATTCAAATCAGGGGATCGCAATCCAGCATTTTTATTGAACTATGCTCAATACGCTAGAATCATGGGAGATACTTTGACCAACATTAAAATGATGAATGAATTTGCTAAGGTATTGCCTACAAACCAATACGTGACCCAAAGCACTTTAAATATTCTTCAAACAGTCATGATGAATCATGACAATGAATTATTTGATTATTTTGTCACACATTTACCTGAATATAACAAAGCATTTAATCCGAATATGGTTCGGATGATTTATGAAAATATTTTTCAAATTGTACTAACCTCTCAAATAAATTATTTGAATTCTAAAAGTATTTTGAAGATAAAAAATCATATGAAAACGACGGGAATGGATCCCGGTAGCATTATTAGAAGAACTTGGCTAGCTGAAAGCAACCTATATTTCAAGCAAAAAAATGCGGCTGCAGGAATTAAAGTTATTCAAAATTTAATTCCTGTTTTGCCCAATGCCCTTGGTCCAAAAGAATACCAATATTTATGCGATTACGTGAAGAGCAAAACCAATGATAAAAAGGCATTAAAATATGCTCAAATCAACTGGTGTAAATTTGGGCTTCGTTAATTAGCGAAGAAAGGCTCGGTACAGCATCACCAAAACACAAAATAAAAACATCACAATCGATATTTTATTAATCGTGTGCATGGTTCTAATATTAAAATTAGTAGGTGCACCTGGCTTTGGTTTTTTAAATACTCTAACAAAATACGTAAAGACCTCGGTTAGATTAAATTGTTCTTTAAGTCTGCTCATGATTTTAGTTTTCAGGGGCGTCCTTCCAGTCGCCATGATCTTTAATAAGTTGGATTAATTCGTCAACGGCCAAATGAGCCGGTACTGATTTTTTTATCACATTTTGCCCTTTATACAGCGCTATTTTATCTTTTCCTGTTCCTACATACCCATAATCCGCATCTGCCATCTCCCCAGGCCCATTAACGATGCAACCCATAATACCAATTTTAATTCCCTTTAAATGATCAGTTACTTGGCGAATCTTAGCCGTCGTTTCCTGAAGGTCAAATAACGTTCTCCCACAGGAAGGGCATGAAATATATTCCGTTTTTGATATTCGAACCCGACTAGCTTGTAAAGTTCCGAAGCTTGTTGAATTACGAAGAGCAACGGAATTTTTCAAACCCGAAGTTGATATCATGATGCCGTCCCCTAATCCGTCGACCAACAAAGCACCTGCATCTGTAGGAGAATAAATCTGTAATTGTTCATCACTTACATCTTTATAATCCAATTGAATAATCACTGGACTCAGTATTGAATGATGTATTAAATCAAAAAATGCGCGCCGAATTTCTGGCATTTTATGTTCATTAGAGGAGTGTAAGATAATGACTACTTGCTTCTCTATTTTTAGATTGTCTAACAAATTTACATCCCCGATAAGACTGGCCGCATTTATCTTAATAAAATTAATGTTGGGATGTTTACTCGTGGACTCACACCATTCATCCCAAGTAAACTGTGGATATATGGTATTTATTTGATGTGTCAACCAAACAGACGAAGACTGAATTTGTCTTAATCCGTTCGGGAGCATAAACGGAATATTTTGCTCTCCTGTGAATATATAATCTGCTCCTAAATCATTCATCGCCCACTTATCGGGCTCAGGTAAATAAAAGTGACCTATGGATTTTAAATCATCCATAGACAAATCTGAAACCGAAGAAAAATCGGCAATGACCCGAGGTACTTGTTTGCCACCAAAATTTAAAACTTCATTTGAATGACGTCTTTCGTAATAAAATGGGTGAATAGGAGAGTCAAACTGATCCGTTTTTCCTTTAAATGCAATAATTGGAGAAGATTTACTCGATCGATTCTGCAATCGGCGAACCATCTCTTGCGCTACAGGAATTTCCAACTCAGGGTCTTCGGTTAAAGAAACACGGATCGTATCACCTAGGCCATCTTCTAATAAAGTACCGATGCCAACGGCCGATTTAATTCGACCATCTTCTCCTTCGCCAGCCTCAGTTACTCCCAAATGCAAAGGATAAGCTTTAAATAATCCTTCTTCTAATTTTTTACTAAGTAGTCGGTATGCCTCCACCATCACTTGCGTGTTGGAAGATTTCATAGATAAGACGATGTTATAATAGTTTTCATCCTCACAAATACGTAAAAACTCTAAAGCAGATTCGACCATGCCCAAAGGAGTATCGCCATATCTACTTAAAATACGGTCAGATAAAGAACCGTGATTCGTTCCAATACGCATGGCAGTACCGTATTCTTTGCAAATTTTCACTAAAGGCAAGAATTTATCTCGGATTCTTTCTAATTCCGATTGATAAGAAGCGTCTGTGTAATCAATGACTTCAAAACGTTTTTTATCCGCGTAATTCCCTGGGTTTATACGCACTTTTTCAACGATTCGAGCGGCTAATTCCGCCGCATTAGGTGTAAAGTGAATATCTGCAACTAAAGGAGTTTGATAACCTCTTATACGAAGACCTTTTCGTATGTTTTCTAAATTCTGAGCTTCCTTCACGGATGGAGCAGTAATTCGAACGATTTCACAACCTGCGTCGATCATTCGGATGGACTGATCGATGGAACCTTGCGTATCCATCGTATCAACCGTGGTCATCGATTGAATACGAATTGGGAAATCGGAACCTAGGAAAACATGGCCCACCTCAACAGGAATGGTTGTTCTTCTTTGGTATGCTACAAGTGAAGCCGCATACTTATTACCGTCAGAAATTAATTTAGAAATAGACGAATCCGTTGACATACCTTATCTTAAAACCAAATTTACAAAAAGCCTCATCAATTACATCAAAAGATGAAACTCTCAACCTATGATTATATTACCAAGAACTCTTTTTATGCCCAATTGTTGCATAAAAATAAATAAAAATATAGCAAGGAATCATAATAATATAAGCCTTTTGGGTATCACCAATTTGATCCGCTATTTTACCATAAAGTAGTGGCAATAAGGCACCTCCAGAAATCATCATAATGATCAGGGCACTTCCTAATTTGGTGAATTTACCTAAACCTTGAATCGCTAATGGCCATAATGCTGGCCACATTAATGCATTTGCTAAACCTAATAAAGCTAAACACAACACCGAAGTAAAGCCTGTGAAGACAATGGTACCGATTGAAAATACAATACCTAAAATGGCCGAATAGTTCAACGCTTTTTGTTGGGATAAGTATTTAGGGATAAAAAGAATTCCGACAATGTATCCCACTAGCATTCCATAAAGCGTATAAGTAGTGAAAATTTTAGCTACATCTTTGTCGAAACCTTGTGAAACCCCGTAATTAATAATGGTATCTCCGGCGATAACTTCTACGCCAACATATAAAAAAAATGCAACTAGACCTAAAACAAGGTTAGGATATGACCAAACACTATCTTTTACCGCGTCATGGTCTTGTTTAACTTCTTCAGCTTCTACTTCCGGTAGACTAGAAAACCAAACCCAAATAGCTAATATGATCAGAATAACCGTCATAATTCCATAAGGCGTAATCACCGTATTAAGTTTTTCATTGCCAACTAATCCATTAGAAAGGAACAAGCCACCAAAAATAAATTGGCTTAAAATTCCTGCTACCTTATTACAAATTCCCATCACAGAAATCCTTTTAGCAGCTGATTCACTTGGGCCTAAGATGGTCACATAGGGATTTGACGCGGTTTGTAATAGCGCTAATCCGGTACCAATGACAAAAAGACCAAATAAAAACATCGGATAATTAGCCATTTTAGCAGCAGGAATAAACAAAAGTGTACCTATAGCCATAGATAACAAGCCCAAGGACATTCCTCTTTTAAAACCTGTATTAGCTAATACCCAAGAAGATGGAATCGCCATGACAAAATAGGAAATGAAAAAGGCAAAAGTGACTAATAGAGAATCAAAATTATTAAGTTGGAATGCGTCTTTAAAAAACGCAATCAAAACTGAATTAACCCAGGTGATAAAACCGAATACAAAAAAGAGTATCCCGATTATCATTAAAGGGCCGTTCGAAGATTTAGAGTTAGTTGTCATACGTTATTAATAAGAGTCATTTAATGCAAATATAGGTTTATTTGTTTTCCATTTACCTCTGGTGAAGTCGGGTATTTTTATGGAAGCAGAATTTTTAGCAATCGATTGCTCGGATAAAGGAGAGATGGCTGACCAAGCCGCCGCATCATATACGTCGATAGGAGGGGCCACCTTATTTTTAATCGCTTCAATAAAACCTCTTAAAACAAAATAATCAATTCCGCCATGGCCAGCATTTTCAGCATCTGCGAAATGTGTCTTCCAAAGCGGATGGTCATATTTATCTAAATAGGGTTTCGCATCGTCCCAACGATGGGCTTTGGTCGATACCCCTTCAATATAAATCGATTTATTGTCTTCCATCCACAATCCTTTCGTTCCTTGAACCCGAAAACCTAAAGAATAGGGGCGAGGAGAGTTTGTATCATGCGTAATTAATATGGTTTCGCCATTAACACACTTGATCATGGTCTGAACTATATCACCGCATTTAAAATTAACTTTAGCATTAGGATGATCTGCACCCCCTTTATTGACAATATATTCATGAAGTCCTTGTGAAGGAGTGGCCATGGACGTCAAATAAGCAAATTGGTTTCCGCGATTAATATTTAGCATTTCAGCCACTGGGCCTAATCCATGAGTAGGATAAAGATCACCATTACGGTCTACGGAATGTTGGGTTCTCCATTTCGACTCAGAAAATCCTTTTTCTCCAAATTCAACCCCTCCGCCATAAGCCTGTGTCCCATTATTAAATTTAACTTCCCTAAGATCATGCTGATATCCACATTGAACATGATTTAGCGAGCCAAACATGCCTTGTCGAACCATATTTAATGTGGCTAACACATCTCGTCGATAGCATACATTTTCTAAAATCATGCAGTGAGACCCCGTTTTTTCAAACATATTAACCAAATCCCAAGACTCTTGTAATTTGACCGTTGCAGATACTTCCACACCCGCGTATTTCCCCTGTTTCATTACTTCCAAAGCCATTGGCACATGCCATTCCCAAGGAGTGGCTATTACGACTCCGTCAATATCCGATCGCTTTGCTAGGTTTTCAAAATCTTGCTCATTCTTACCGTAGATTGTAGGAGAAGGCCTACCTTTGTCTGAAATCATTTTATTTGCAATGGCAATGGCTTTAGGATCTATGTCACAAATAGCGACAATTTCCACATCTGAACGATACATAGCCATTTCCAAATGATTTTGCCCACGAAGCCCTACGCCGATGAAACCTAAACGCACTTTTGTTTGTTCAGTAGATAATCCTTTTATTAAAGTAGGAAAAAATGCGGTTGATGAAGAATAAATAAGGGAATTAGATAAAAATTTCCTTCGTTTCATTTAATTTATTTTAGGTTTTAGGATATAGAATAGAAATTTAATTAAAATACTACATTAAATTTATAAGATTTTTTAAAATAATGATGTCACAAAAAATTAGCGTTTTCAGAAAAGAACATTTTAATGCAGCCCATCGGCTACATAATCCCGATTGGTCAGCAGAGAAAAACAAAGAAATATTTGGTTTATGCAATAATGCCAACTACCATGGACATAACTATGAATTAATTATTCAAATTACGGGAACAATTAATCCTGAAACGGGTTATGTCATAGATATGAAAGATTTATCCGTTTTAGCCCAAGAAGAAGTAGTTAAAAAGTTTGATCATAAGAATTTGAATTTAGATGTACCAGAGTTTAAAAATTTAAATCCATCAGCAGAAAACATAGCTGTGGTTATCTATCATAAATTACGAGTAAAAATTGCCGCTGAGTTAGACTTAAAAATTAGATTATATGAAACAGAACGAAATTTCGTTGAATTCCCTGCTTATTGATTCCGATCACTTCTTATTAACCGATGAAGAAATTGGTGATAATCATGTAGCCACCTCCATAGATACGCCTATGAGGGAGGATGCATTTGATCTTTCTGATCTAGAAAAAATTAAAATTATCGAAGGATACTTCAGAGAAATCATGCTCACATTGGGCCTTGATTTAACGGATGATTCTTTGCGTGGCACTCCTAATCGAGTAGCTAAAATGTATATTAACGAAATATTTAGTGGTTTAAACCCTAAAAACGAGCCTAAAGTAGCCTTATTTGAAAATAAGTTTGGCTATAACGAAATGTTGATCGAGAAGAACATTAGTTTTTACTCAAATTGTGAACATCATTTTGTACCGATCGTAGGTAAAACACATATTGCTTATATCTCTTCAGGTAAAGTAATTGGTCTTTCCAAGTTGAATCGAATTGTTCAATACTATGCCAAGAGGCCACAAGTTCAAGAAAGGCTAACGATGCAAATTGCGAAGCATTTGCAAAAAGTTTTGGAATCAGAAGATGTGGCTGTTTTTATTGACGCCAAGCATTTATGTGTATCATCGAGAGGTGTAAAAGATGACACAACATCTACCATTACCTCTTATTATGGCGGTAAATTCCAAGAAGAAAATACCAAAAGAGAATTTTTAGGATCGATTCAATCGTAACATGGGTAAATATATTATTATAGGTGGGAGCCAAGGAATTGGGCAAGCCATTGTGTCAAAATTAATTTCTGAGGGTCATCAAGTTATTAATCTATCCAGAAATCCTTGTGATGTCCAAGGCGTTGAGAATATCCAATACGATGCTTTAGAGATTAATGAAGATATTTTTAGTGCAATTTCAGGTCCAGTAGACGGACTCGTTTATTGTCCAGGAAGTATCAACTTAAAACCTTTTCATCGCTTAACGACAGCCGATTTTGAAAAAGATTTTCAGGTGAATGTGCTAGGGGCGGTTAAAGCAATTCAAGGATTTTTACCTTTATTAAAAGCGTCTTCGACTTCTTCTATTGTACTTTTCAGTACCGTGGCCGTGCAAACTGGAATGGGCTTTCATGCTTCCATCGCGAGTTCCAAAGGAGCTATTGAAGGATTGACTAGATCTCTTGCCGCCGAACTAGCGAGTTCGAAAATAAGAATCAATGCCATTGCACCTAGTTTAACCCAAACACCTTTGGCAAATGCCCTATTAAACAGTGATGATAAAATTGATGCTGCTGGAAAAAGACATCCATTAGGCCGAGTAGGCCAAGCGGCTGATCTAGCAAACATGGCGGTATTTCTATTACATCCAGAAAATTCGTGGATTACGGGGCAAATTTTAAAAGTGGATGGTGGAATGGGAGATCTAAGAGCTTAATCCATGTTCATTAAAGTGCTTTTGATTCAAAGCTAAATTAACTTTATTCCATTCGATTTCTTTTTTAAAATTGTGTTTTCTGATTTGACAATTCGTTATTGGACAATGTGTGCAACATTCATCTAAACATGGATCTACATGTACAAATATTTCAATATCCGTTGGCATAACTTGCCCTATAGTCACCTCAAATTCATGAATTTCATCATGCACGCGGTTTAAATCCCAATAACGAGGAAGCGTTAAATGGCAATCAATATGTAAATCTCCTCCATATTGCTGAACTCTTAGGTTATGTAAATCAATCCATTCTTGTTTTTTATTGGAAACAATCCATTGGATAACCTTTTGAAATACCTCCGGATTTGTCTCATCCATTAAAGCAGCTATCGCCTCGCGAATTAAATTAAGGCCTTGCCAACACATAACACTAGCAAATATCAATGAGGCAACGGAGTCAATCCAAAATAGATTCGTCACGTAGGTAATGACTAAAGCGATGACAACAAAAACTCCATTCAATGCGTCTAGCTTAAGATGCTTGCCATCAGCCAAAATAGCAGGCGAATGGGAGGATTTTCCTTGACTAACTAAATAATATCCAAGAATTCCATTGATCGTAGCCGAACTTAAAGAAATAATTATACCAAGGTCTAAGCTTTTTAATTCCGGACGAGCGTATAAATGTTGCCATGCATGTAAAAAAATATACAATGCCGCCAATAAAATCAAAACCCCTTCTAAACCAGAAGCGAAAAATTCGATTTTCCCATGCCCATACGGATGATTTAAATCACGAGGTAGTGAAGCTAAATAGATAGAATAGTAGGCAAATGCCGCCGCCACGACATTGACAATAGACTCCAACGCATCTGTCAGTAAAGTTGTCGAACCACTGGCATAATAGGCATAAAATTTAGCCCCCATAATGGCCAAACTGACTAAAAATGATAAAATGATTAAACGTTGCTTCATCCTTGATTAAAAAAGTCTACAAAGATACTATTTTTGTAACATGGAAAATAAAGAGAATCCCTGGAAGACATTAAGTAATACCAATGTGTATGAAAACCCTTGGATTAAAATTGAACATCATGAGGTGATCAACCCGAATGGCAACCCCGGTATTTACGGAAAAGTTTGCTTTAAAAACATAGCGGTATCTATTGTGGCTTTGGATCATGAGAATCATGTGTATTTAGTGGGCCAACATCGATACACGGTTGATGCCTATTCATGGGAATTACCAGAGGGAGGATGTTTAATTTCAGACAATGAAGATCCATTGGAAGCGGCTAAGAGAGAACTGCTCGAGGAAACAGGCTTGCGAGCTCATCAGTGGACTTTAATGGGTGAGATTTTTCTGAGTAATTCGGTCACCGATGAAAAAGCATATATGTATTTGGCGACAGAATTAAGTCAAAACGAATCGAATCCTGAGGATACCGAAAAACTAGAAATAAAAAAAATACCTTTAACAGAAGCGATTGAAATGGCACATAATGGGGAAATAAAAGA
>CAMARL010000003.1 GCA_945860325.1 Spirosoma fluviale
CCAGGTTGGAAAACAGTTTGGTTAAAAGATCCGGAAGGAAATATTGTAGAAATTAGTCAAGGATATCAAGACGAAAATTAATTGTAAATAAATAAAAATGAAATATACAACGAACACAGGAACAGCTCACCCACTTGGAGCCACCGTAAAGCCCAAGGGAGTTAATTTTTCCATCTTTACTCAGGATGGAAATGATGTAGAATTATTGTTGTTTGACCACCCAGAAGATGCAACACCTTCACAGATTATCTATTTAGATCCTATTGAAAACCGTACTTTCCATTTTTGGCACGTATTTGTCGAAGGCGCTAAACCAGGTATGGGGTATGGCTACCGAATCGGTGGTGAGTTTAATCCTGCATTTGGCTATCGATTTAATCGCAATAAAGTCATTGTAGATCCTTATGCTAAGGGATTAAACACTACTTACTGGAACCGTGCGGATGCCTGCGGAACAGAAGACAATTTACATACCTCTATGCGGAGTATTGTAGTTGATTATTCCAACTATGATTGGGAAGGTGATAAAGCACCTGAAACACCCATTGAGAAAACCGTTGTTTATGAGATGCACGTGGGAGGTTTTACCTTGGATAAAAGTTCGGGCGTTAAAGCTCCGGGTACGTTTGCTGGTTTAATTGAAAAAATTCCTTATTTAGTTAAATTAGGTGTCACGGCTGTTGAACTATTGCCTGTGTTCCAATTTGACCCGGAAGAAGTTTCAGGTGTTTCTCCGGATGGACAAAAACTATCCAACTATTGGGGATATAGCACGTTAGGGTTTTTCACTCCGCATTCGGATTATTGTACGAATCCAAGCGTTGGAAAACACATCGAAGAGTTTCGTGATTTGGTAAAAGCTCTTCACCATGCGGGATTAGAAGTTATTTTGGATGTAGTTTTCAATCACTCGGGAGAAGGAAACCATGAGGGTCCAGCTGTTCATTTCCGAAATCTAGATAATCGTATTTATTATTTCTTGTCGTATGGCAATGAAGAATATTATGAGAACTATTCGGGTTGTGGAAATACGATCAATTGCAACGAGCCAGTAGTTAAGAAATTCATTATCGATTGTTTAGAATTCTGGGTAAAAGAGATGCACGTAGATGGTTTCCGTTTTGATGAGGGTTCGATCATGTCTCGTGGAGAAGATGGCGCACCGATGGAGCACCCTCCTGTGATTTGGGAATTAGAATTATCGGATACATTTGCCAATACAAAGTTGTTCACCGAAGCTTGGGATGCTGCTGGTTTGTACCAAGTAGGTCGTTTCCCAGGATATCGCTGGGCAGAGTGGAACGGAAAATTCCGTGATGATATCCGAAATTTCGTGAAAGGAACACCAGGTTTCCACGGAGCTGCGGCTACACGTATTTCAGGAAGCGGTGATTTGTATTTCCATGATAGACACTCGCCGATGAATGGGGTGAACTTCATCGCATGCCATGACGGTTTCACCACCAAGGATACCGTAAGCTATAATGAAAAACACAACTGGGCAAATGGCGAAGGAAATCAAGATGGTATGAATGAGAATTTTAGCTGGAATTGTGGTGTGGAGGGAGATACAGATAATGAAGAGGTATTAGCACTACGTAGCAAGCAAATTAAAAACTTGTTTACCCTATTGTTGATTTCCAAAGGTATTCCTATGATCCTGATGGGCGACGAAGTAGGTCGTACACAACACGGAAACAATAATGCCTATTGCCATAATAATGAATTGAGCTGGTTTAACTGGAACGATGTCACTACCAATAAAGACTTGTTAGACTTCGTATCTAAGTTGATTAAATTCCGCTTAAAACACGGCTCATTATCTTCGAAGCAATTTTTTACTGGCGAAGTGAATTCCCGTGGCTTGAGAGATATTGAATGGCATGGTTGCGCGTTAAATGGTCCAGGCTGGGAAAATACGGATTCTAAAATACTTGCTTGCACGATCGGTGGCATGGAAGAAAAAGATTCTGATTTGCATGTTATGATGAATTTTGATTCTTCAGCGCTTGGTTTTGAAATTCCGGTACTTGAAGATGGTAAATGGACTTTAACGATGGATACATCGTTAGATAAGCCTTTTGTCTCTGGCAAAGCTAAAATATCAGAAGATTATTACATCGTCAATCCATACAGTATTGTTATTCTTACACATAAATAAATTCTAACTAATTTTTACAATGAACAATTTAAATTTTTCTTTTTCAGATTTGATTACGGGTTACGTAAAAGCGGCCAATAAAGAATCTAACTCTTATTCGGTTGAGACTTCAGATGGAAATGTATTTTCATTTATCTTAACGGATAACACGTATGCTGAAATGATTCGCAATTTAGGTGAATCATTTATCGACTGTACTTCACAAATGGCAGATATGTTAACTGCCGGCCGTCACGTATTTCTTTACGGAGTATTTTATCCAGATCAAGAAAATATGTTTGAAGTAAAGCATATCGTATTCTCTGGAAAGCATGGAAACGATTTCGTATTTGAAAAACAAGATTGGTGGATTAAGCAAATTTCACAATTAGCTGATTTTTACTTAAATGCTCAATTTGGTACAGAAACAGTTGATTTCAAAAACTACCGCACGATGTTGAATTTGTACGGTCAGAAAATTGATTCTACTCGCCAAGAGACAGATACAATTTCACGTTTGGTTTACGGATTTGCTTCTGCTTACATGATGACAGGAAACGAGAAATATTTAGAGGTTGCTGAAAAAGGCTCTCAATATTTACGTGACCATTTCTGTATGGTAGATTCATTAGATGATATTTGCTATTGGTATCACGCAGTTGAATTTGGTGATACACACAATAAAAAAGTGATGGGTTCAAACATGCCAGATGTTCCAGGTTTCAGAAAAGCAAATACACAAACGGTTCGTGAACGTAAAATGATTGCGTCTGAATTCGGTGACGATTACGATGCAATTCCTGCCTATGAGCAAATTTATGCCCTAGCCGGCTTGACTCAAACGTACCGTATCACAGGAAATACAATTATCCGTGATGCCATAGATAAGACGTTAAATTTGTTTGAAAAATATTACAAAGATCATGAGAAGGGTGGGTATTTTTCTCATATCGATCCAATTACATTTGACGCGCGCAGTGAAAGTTTAGGTCGTAATCGTGCGAAAAAGAACTGGAATTCAGTAGGTGACCATGCTCCTGCTTATCTGATTAATTTATTGCTTGCCACTGGAAAAGAGGAGCATAAGCAGATGTTGATCGACACAGCTGAATCGATCACAAATCACTTCCAAGATTACGATGAATCTGCGTTTGTTCAAGAAAAATTCTTCGAAGATTGGTCACATGATAAAACGTGGGGATGGCAACAAAACCGCGGTGTGGTAGGTCACAACTTGAAAATTGCTTGGAATTTAATGCGTGTAGTAAACATAAATCCTTCGCAAGCTTATGTTGATTTTTCTAGAAAAATCGCTGAGTTAATGCCTAAACATGGTGGTGATAACCAACGTGGTGGATGGTATGATGTTGTGGAGCGTGAATTGAAAGAAGGAGAAGATATCCATCGTTATGCTTGGCATGATCGTAAGGCATGGTGGCAACAAGAACAAGGTATTTTAGCCTACCTGATTTTGAATGGTATCGAGAAAGATGAAGCTTATTTAAAATATGCGCGTGAGTCATCTGCCTTCTATAATGCATGGTTCTTAGATCATGATTCAGGTGCAGTTTACTTTAACGTATTAGCTAATGGTATTCCTTATCTATTAGGAAATGAGCGTAATAAAGGTTCTCACTCGATGTCTGGTTACCACTCATTTGAGTTATGTTATTTAGCTTCTGTTTACACGAACTTATTGATCACAAAACAACCGATGGATTTCTACTTCAAGCCTACACCAAATAGCTTAGAAGACAGAATTTTACGCGTAGCCCCAGATTTGTTGCCAGTAGGAAGTATCGAAATTCAAAGCGTTACGATTGACGGTGTTTCATATTCAGATTTTAATGCATCAGAATTGAGCATCAACTTGCCAGTATCTGATGTTCCAGTGAAGGTAAAAGTTACCATCGTTCCTACAGTGGGTTTAGCTCATTTCAATGTAACTTCTACGGTTTCGAGTGATAAAATCACATTGAAATTGACAGGAAGCTTAGATTCACATGGAATTCCATTCTTACGTGAAGAATTGGAAAATGTGATTCAAGCTCAACCGAAATTCTTTGTGCTAGACGTGACTAGCTTAACTCAAATTTCTGCCTTAGGAATGCGCGCCTTGATTTTTGCCAAACAAAAATTAGCTACAGAAGAGTCCATGATTATTGTGGGTGCATCTGCTGAAGTGAAGGCCTTGTTTGATGATCAGGAATTTTCTGAAGAATTAATTTTTATTTAATTACTCTTTTTTTGCCTTCGCTCATATTTTACAAAAAATATGAGCGAAGGTTTTTATTATTTAACTAGATGAATTTGAAAAATTTATACCCATATATATACGGCATACTTGTCGTTCTAGTTTTTGTTTTTGGTTTTATTGGTTTCTATGACTACTTAGGACACGAAGCTCATTTTTGGCCAGTTTTGTTCTCCGTACTCAGCTTTTTCGCCTTTGATGATGGCGATGAGGGACAAATTTGGGCCGGTAATCCAGCAAATCCAGTGTTGGTACCGTATATATTAGTGGCTAAATACCTAGCATTAGCGTTAATCGGCCTAGGGATTTCCGAAATATTTTTCAAATACATCAAAGTTACTTTTCAAACATTTAAGATTTCCCTTTTATATCGAAAACATATTGTTATTTTTTCACTTGATTCAATTGGCTATCATTTAGCGAAGGGCTTGTTGAAAGATGGCTACCAGGTAGTCGTGATTGAAAAGAAAGAAGAATCTCCTTTTGTAGAGGAAATAGAGAATTTGGGTGGAATCGTTTTTCCATTTAATCCATTTGAATCGAATACGCTTAAAAAAACAAAACTATTAAAAGCTAGGACTATTATTCTAGCGAATGAATCCGATGAGATCAATATTGAAATCGCTGGAAACATCCGAAAATATGCTGCTAAAAACAAGCATTTAATAAAACACACACATGAATTACTAAAATTATACATTCATATTGCGGATCAAAATAACGCAAGTATATTAAAAGATTATTTCAACATTGATTCCGAGCAATACATTGATTTACATACGATCAATTTTGAACAGTTAGCCGCTCAAAAAATTTACGATCAATTTTCACCACATCAATATTTTCAACCAGAAACTGCTGAGGTTGAAAATTCAATAGCCCTTATTGGCTTAGATCTAACTGCTGAAAATTTTCTGCTTGAAAATATTATTTTAAGTCATTATGAGACGCAGCATAACCTAAAAATCTATTTAGTTGACCCTCATGCAGATGACTTTTATCATCATTTTTTATATAAATACCCGTTTACAAATGATTTCATAACCCTTATTCCAGTCAAGCAATTAAATGCTAGTTTTTTCGGACATTTTGCCATGTCCAAAGCGCATATAGAACAATTAAGTAAAGTGAAAGTGGCTTATTTCTTTGGAACAAAAGATGCTGAAATCTTGAATACGGCCGCTTCATTTAGGCAATTTTTGTATACACAAAACCTCAGTATTACAGAAACGCCATTGATCATTTCACTACCAGAATCCTCTGCTATTTATGATTTCATCGTTTATAGTTCCGCGAATAAAGAGACGATTCCAAATCTATTTAATCACTCACTGAACAAACAAGTGTTGAAAAGGACGTCCGATACGATCACTAGTGAAAGTATCATTGAAGAATCGGAATTAAATGACCAATTATCCCGCGTGATCAACTTCTTTTATGCGGTGAATTATGAATTTGCTTCTAAAATCAAACAGCAGTTTGGGATTGATGCTAGCTCGGAGGTTATTGCAGAAATGGTTAAATTCATTTTGCAGTTCCCACTCAATTCGAATTTGCCCACTGAAGAAAATTTAGAGAAAGAATTTTTTGAATTATTAGCGACAAAAATCCCTGTTTCAGCTGATGATTTATTCGATAAGTTGAGCATCAAACGAAATTGGAACTCACTTTCAAAACGCAAAAAGGAAAGTAATCGATACGCGGCCAGACACATTAAAGTAAAGTTACATGTCTTTAAATCGATCGGGATGACACAGATTAATTCCGAATCCATCATTAAGCATTACCCAGTGCTAGCTAAACTTGAACATAGCCGCTGGTCAGCCGAAAAAATGGTACTTAACTTTAAGTATGGCCCATTTCCTTCGGTGGCAGAGGAACGCAATTTGTTAAAAGAAATTGTAAAAATTCATGATCAATTAATTCCGTATGAGAATTTAACTCAAGAGGAAAAAGATAAGGATTTGAATCTTTTTTTATTAATTCCGCTGTTAAAAGGATTGCAAATTACTTCAACTAACTAATACCACCTAGTGAAATTTCCAAAAGATATATTTATCAGTTATGCGCACATTGACGATGAGTCTCTGATAGAGGATCAAAAAGGTTGGATTGCTGATTTTCATCGTGTCTTATCGATACGTTTGTCTCAGTTAATGGGTCGAAAACCAATGATCTGGCGCGATCTTGAATTACAAGGAAACCATATTTTTGACCAACAAATTGTGGACCAATTCACCCAGGTAGCTGTCATGATTTCCATCTTGACGCCTCGTTATGTGAAGTCGGAATGGTGTTCTCGGGAAGTAGATGAATATTATGAGGCATGTCAGCAAAATATAGGATTTAGTCTTAATAATCAAGCTCGTATTTTTAAGGTAATTAAAACGCCTGTAAAAGTAGAACAGCACCCTGAAAAAATTCGAAATATTTTAGGATATGAATTTTACACGACGGATCCAGTGACGGGTAGGACGAAGGAGTTGTCTCAAAGTTCAGGTCGTGATTCAGATGCGCTGTATTGGGATAAATTAGATGATTTAGCGAATGATGTCTCATCTTTTCTAGAATCACTCGAATATGTAGATTCAGACTCTCCTACTGTCAATGATAAGCAAACAAAAGAAGAAAGCAAGGCTTTAAAAATTTATTTGGCTGAATCCAGTTACGAGACGAAAGAATTACGGGATAGTTTACGTCGTGAATTACAGGAGAGTAATTATATCATCTATCCAGATAAGCAATTGCCCTTGGTCGATAATTCGCTCAATGCATGTATTAATGAATATTTACAAATTTGTGATTTAGCGGTTCATGTCGTGGGTGAAAACTATGGTATTGTTCCGGAAGGTTCCCAAAAATCATTGATTGAAATTCAAAATGATTTATCGTCTGCCATAAGTGTTGTCACTAATATACCTCGATTGATTTGGGTTCCAGATGGTTTTAAGCCAGTAGATGATCGTCAAAAAGTATTCATTGCTAAATTAAATGAGGGTCGAGAAGGCGTGGCTGGGGCGGAACTTATTTTCAGTTCACTGGAATCATTTAAAGATATATTGTTTGATAAAATTGAGGTTGTAGAATCTCAACTCAAAGCTAAAGAGGCAGCTGCAGCTAAAGCTGCTGAGGCACCTCCCCTATCACAATCTGTATCTACATCAATTTCGTCTACATCAGTTTCCAACGATGATCCTAAAATTGTCTATTTAATTTGTGATTTATTGGATATTGACTCCATTAAGCCATTGGAAGATTACTTATATGATCAGGGATTCGAGGTTTTGCTTCCCATTTTTGAAGGGGAGGAATCATTGATCCGGACAGATCACATTGAGAATTTAAAAATGTGTGATGTAGCTATTATTTTCTATGATCGTGCCAATGAGATTTGGTTACGGTCAAAGACACGTGATTTCTTAAAAATCAGCGGGTATGGAAGATCCAAACCGTTGGAACAAAAAATCTTGTATATCAGTGGTGAGAGTAATCCGACAAAGGAGCGACTGCGGACACAAGATGCGGAACTTATTCATGCAATGACTTCTTTTCCGGAAGCTCAACTTAATCAAATCCTTTTAAATAAATAATTGATTCACATGTTAGATCAATTTACAATTACGAATCCATTTCCCGGTTTACGCGCTTTTGAAGAAGACGAAGATATTCTTTTCTTTGGACGTGAAAAACAAATCGATGAGTTAGTCAAAAAGCTTAGAACCACACGCTTAATTGCTGTCATCGGTTCGTCTGGTAGTGGTAAATCTTCTTTGATTAAATCGGGTTTAATACCCAACCTACAAAGCGGATTTATGTCAGGTGCCGGATCCAATTGGCGTATTTGTTCTTTTAAACCTGGCAGTGATCCAATCAAAAACCTGGTTGATGGCTTAGTTAAGCCGGGCGCTTTGGAAGACGAGGAAATTCCGACTGATTTACTAACCAATTTGTATGAAAGCTCACTACGCAGAAGTAGCAATGGATTGATTGAGGTCTATAAACAATCTGGTATAGAGAAGCATAACAACTTATTGATCTTAGTCGATCAATTCGAAGAGATTTTCCGTTTTAGTAAATTTGAGAGTGATTCTCGGGATGGAAAGCGTGACTCCGTTGCGTTTATTAACTTAATGCTAAAGGCAGCCAAACAGTCCGAATATCCAATCTACATCGTTATTACGATGCGCTCCGATTTCTTGAGTGATTGTACTGAGTTTAGGGGATTACCTGAAGCAATCAACGAGGGAAACTATTTAGTTCCGCGAATGACACGTGATGAGCGAAAAGACGCGATCGTTGGACCCATTTCAGTAGCGAATTCCCAAGTGAGTCCACGTTTATTAAATCTACTCTTAAACGATGTAGGTGACAATCCGGATCAATTGCCCATTCTACAGCACGCATTAATGCGGACCTTTGAATATTGGAAGAACAAAGATTTACCCGATGCGGAAGTAGATTTGGTGGATTACGAAGGGATTGGTACGATGGAATTTGCGTTATCTAAACATGCAGACGAGGCTTATGGAGACCTAAAGACAGATGATCAGCGTCGCATTTCTGAGGTGATTTTTAAAGCGTTGACAGATAAAGAATCCGACGCGCGTGGAATTAGACGCCCATGTAAATTGGAAGATTTGTGCAAAATCACAAATTCAAGCATGGAGGAAGTGTCCGAAGTGATCAATATTTTCCGTAAGCAAGGTCGCGGATTTTTAATGCCACCGATTCAAGTGCCACTTCAACCCGACACCATTATTGATATTTCACACGAGAGTATTATGCGCGTTTGGAATAAATTAATTTTGTGGGTGGAAGAAGAAGGAGAGTCTGCCAAAGTTTATTTACGATTATCGGAAGCGGCCCTCATGCAAAGCCAGGGAAAAGGTGGAATCCTTCGTGATCCTGAATTACAAGTGGCGCTAAAATGGCGAGAAGTATATCAGCCAAACGAAGTGTGGGCGTTACGTTACAATGATTATTACGAAAAATCAATTCGGTATTTGGAGTACAGTAAACAACAATATGATCTTGATTTAAAAAATAAAGAAGAAAAACAACGGTTGCGTTTATTACGTATCCAACGTGCGGCTATTTTTTTTGTTCTTTTATCCATTTTGGCGTTATTCGGGGCGATTTATGCGTTGTCAAAAAAGACTGAAGCCGATAAGCAAACGAATTTAGCTCAACGTAAAACAAAGGAAGCTAAGGCAAGTCAACAAGTCGCAGTCTTACAAACCCAAAAGGCCGTCAAAAGCAAAGAAGAAGCTTTAAAGGAAAAGTTGCAGGCACAATTGAGTGAAAAGAAAGCGATTGAGCAAAAAACACTTGCGGATGCTGCGAAATTAGCGGCTGAGAAAAATAGAAAAGAAGCTCTCCGCCAAAAAGACGAAGCCGATATTCAGCGTATTGAAGCCGTGAAAAGTAAGAATTTGGCAGAAAGCCAAAGGCTCATAGCTCAAAAGCAAACAATACTTGCGAATGAGAATGAGTTGAAGGCCTTAAAAGAAAAGAAGGTGTCAGATCGTTTGCGTGACTTAGCGACGAGCCGGATTTTAGCGAATGAATCTTTGCTATTTCTAAATGAAAATCGGACCGAGGAAAGCAAAGAGCGAATTTTGAAATCCTACTTTTTAAATCAAAGTAATAAAGGACCTTCCCAAAACATCGATATTTTCAATGTGCTTCAAGCGTTCTGGGATAAAAAAATAGCAGGTAAAAATATTTTGACCAAGCATACCTCTCCTGTTCGTGCAGTGGTTGCTTTTCCGAATTCGAATATGATTTATTCTGCGGATGAAAACGGGAATTTATGGCTGTCCGAGATGGGTGAATCTGGCTGGAAGTCACTCCAATTTATAAAGATTTCGGAGCCAATACGTCTGATGAAAATTTCTCCAGATCGATCCAAATTAATTGCGTTGAGCGTTGAGGGAAATGGATATTGTTTCCAAATTTCAGAGAATAAATCTTTGAAATTACTTAGCAAATTTACTTTTTCAGGAATTCCTAAATCCCTGTCATTCGTGGATGAAAATTTGTTTTTAGTCTTAAGTAATTCAGGAATTTCCTCCTTTAAATTGGGTAAATACATAGAAAAGGGAACATTTTCTAGCCCAATTCTATTCTCAAATTTACAAATTTTACCCAATGGCCATGTTTACGCAACGATGAAAAAGGCAATTCTATTTTTCACGGATTATACTCAGATTTCCAATACACCTAAAATTAGGATTCCGTTGCCTAGTGGAAAAAATATTCTTGATGCCGTTAGTCTTTGCGTAGACGATTCTGAAAAATTTGTGGCAACTGGGACATTGGATGGTCAGATTTTCATCAAAGAATTAGGTGATAATGGGAAGTCGGCCTACCAAATCCTTCATAAATCCGTTGTCAATTCATTGAAGTTTACCACGTTGAAATCGGGTACATTAATATTAGCCACATCTAGTTTTGATCAAACTATCAAAATTATAGATGTATTCTCCTTTATTAAAAATAAGCCTGTGAATGATGGAAGTGATCAAGAAGATGTTTTAACAATTAAAAACCACTCAAAGTGGATTTATGGAATCGAATTCATCAAGAATCAATGGATTGTAACCAATGGGGAGGATAATAAGTTGATCGCCTTGAAGCCAGCCATGGTGGATTTATATACTAGTATTTTAAAGAAATAATTATGCAAAAACAATTAAAGAACTTAGTCGTTGGACTGGTGTTTATTCCTATTTTCTTTATTCAAATTTCAATATTCGGACAAGCGCCAAGCTGTGGTCCGATTTCAATTGAGTCAGCTGAATCCTTATATAATTTAGGAAAATTTGATAATTGCATTCAATTATTGAATGATTGCCTTTCAAAAAATGGATTCGAGTATAGTGAAAAGATTCAGGCATATCGCTTCATGACGATGAGTTATTTAGCCATTGATTCCGTTGATAAAGCGGATAAAGTGATTGCGCAACTCCTAAGTTTACAAGATAATTTTGAGCCCTTGTCGAACGATCCATATCGATTTAGAATAGAGGTTATCTTTCAGCGCCAATTATTACGGGCCAATTTAATTTCTTCGGTATCAAAAAAAGCAGAAAATATTAAGTTGGCACCCGCTACCATTCAGTTGATCACCGAGGAGGATATTAAATTGCGAGGCTATCAGGATCTAGAATCCATTATGTACGATATCCCCGGATTTGACGTTTCTCGCGATTTTGGTATTACGTTTTCGACTTTATATCAGCGAGGGTATCGGTCTGCTACAATGACTGAGCGAACCTTATTTTTAATTGACGGTGTGGATAGCAATGAGCTATGGACGAACTCAGCGTTTATCTCCAAGCAATTGCCTATTACTCGCGTAAAGCGTGTAGAGATAATTTATGGACCCGCTTCTACCATTTATGGAGCCAACGCGTTTGTAGGTGTTGTGAATATTGTGACCAAAGGAGAAGATGATTATTTCCCTGCAGATCGGCAAGAGCTAGAAGGAAAAAGAAAGACTCTTGCAGTGGAAACAGTACTCGGATATAGCTCATTAAATACGCGCTATGCGGATTTGACTATTGCCCAACGAGGCAAAAAAAATACGTATTTTTCATTGACTTCCCGTATATATAAATCTGATGGATTAGATTTGTCAACAGATGCCAACTGGGATGGGATATTAAATTATTCATCGGACGTTTACCAATCCAATTTTACGTTAAATAAACCCACAAAAGAGACGATTGCTAATTTTACGAAGGCGGATCCTAGTCGCAAATATTTTACTTTGTCCGCTGATTCGAGTCGGATTAGTCCTACACCCCTTGCACTTTCAACGGCATCTCAACTGGATGAAAAAGGGTATAAGCAAACGTATAATGGGGTGGATCCTTCTAAGTTTGTGAATAAGATCGATAATTTTTATGTAGCAGGTAGAGCCCGTTTATCTGATTTCAATGTAGGTTTTGAATTTTGGAATAAAAATGAGGGTGCGGTAGGAACTTACATTGATCGAAACGCATCTCCTAATTCCGAGTTGACAAATTGGCAAGTACGGCAATACAATGTCTTTATTAAATACCAAAAAAGACTTTCTGAAAAATTGTCATTTGATAATTTTACTTATTACCGAGGGACCGATTTTGGTGACAATTCGCGCGTAACTAATTACCGCAGTTATGCAAATAAGGCTTTGCCCTTTTATAATTTGGTGTCGAGTAATGGGACTCAAATGGGTACTTTCGCAACGACTTATTACGGTCAAATTGCCACGCAATTTAAATCAGAATTTAAATTACAATATCAGATTTCTGATAAAATAGATCTTAACTCGGGATTTGAATTTAGGACAAATGCCATGCAAGGGGACTACGTAAAAGGAACTAAATTTCCGGCCATCCAATACGGTGTAGTAACCAATGGATCGACATTAGCGGGCGGAAATAACTTTAATGCTTATACTGCTAGTGCATATACTCAACTTAGCTATACAAATCCTGCGAAATATGTTAATATTTCACTTGCTTATCGCTGGGACTACAACGTAATCCCGAAGGATCAAGCCGGTTTTGGAAATGTTTTTAATCCACGTTTTGCACTGGTTTATTATCCTGGGAAATTTATCTTTAAAACATATTATTCGGAGGCCTTCATGGATGCTTCAGCTTTTAATAAGTTTGCCATTTCTGGTTCTCGCTTAGTAAACAACCCAGGCCTAAAACCGGAAAAGGTAAGCAACGTAGAGGTTTCTGCTCAATACTCCTTTGATAAAACTCAGCCGAATAATTACATTGAAATTGCTTTTTACAATGCCTTTTATTCGAATACATTAGCCTTAATCAATTATCAAATTCCAGGTACGACCACCATAACGAACCGTTTCGAGGCCCTCGGAAAAGCTGATATTTCTGGACTTCAGGTGAGTGGCAATTATCAAGCGTCTAAGCGCTTGCAGTTTTTTGGTAATATGACGATAACAGATCCTACCGTTATTTTACAGTCGGCGAAAACACTTTCCGATTCACTGACCAAGAGAACGGGTGACATCGCTTCTTTTTCTGCCAATGCAGGTTTGAATCTAAGTTTATTGCCTTCGAATCGATTGAATTTTCATATGCGGATGAATTATATTGGTGAAAAGCCAACGGGCAAGCTAACGAGTATTTCGGACAATCCGCTTTCCAAAATTGACAGTTATATACTCATGCATGTGAATGTAGGTTATCAATTCACAAATCAAGTTCGCTTGCAGGTGGGATGTACTAATTTACTTGATACAGTCTATCGGTCTCCTGGAATTCGCTTGGCGGATAATATTACGAATCCACCCTCTATTCCACAATATGGTCGCATGTTCCAAGTTCAATTGTTATATAATCTAGTCAAATAAAATTTTGAAAAACTTATTGATCTCTTTATTGAAAATTGACTTAAGAGAATCTGAGAAAGGGATCTTTTCTCTTCTTTCTTTTAATTCCTTGTTCACTGGTTTTTCAACTCAATTTTTTTTCATTGCTACCACAAGTTATTTTATTAAAAATTTAAGTGTCTCGCAATTGCCGATCGCCTTTATTTTTTCAGGACTGGCCGGGTATGTCTTAATCCTAATTTATAAAAAAATAGTCAGTTGGAAAGGTTTGATTTTTGCCCAAGTATTCTTTGCAATTCTATATGCGCTTATTAGTTTACTCTTGTATTTTTTTCGTATTCTGGGAAAATCAGATCCACAAATTGTGCAGTTGACCGCCTACGTTGGTTTCATTTGCATCATGCCTTTTTTAACTGTTTTAAATCTGGTTTTCTCATCCATCAGTTTACAGGTTTTTGACATAAGTCAAAGGAAGCGATTGCTAGCTTTAGTGGGCATTGGAGAAATTTTTGCCTGTTTTATATCTTCTTTAATCATCCCTTCATTGGTTGGCTGGTGGGGAAGTTCCGAACAACTTTTTTTAGTATCGGTGTTCGCCATATTAATTTCCCTTCTTCCATTACGGAAAATTCGTATTCCGAAAATGGGCATTCAAAAAGTGATAAAAGCCGTAAATTTATCATTTATTGTTAAAGATTCGTATTTTCTGATGATGGCCGTAATGACGCTATTTTCAGTTAGCGCTATTTATTTAGTTGATTACTCGTATCTCTTAACGGTTAAGTTTATATCGATAACCAATCATATCGATACGGCTATTTTAGTGTCGATTGTATTCTGTGTGATCAAACTCGGGGAGATAATCGTTTCTATTTATTCATCCCGTTTTACAAGTACGTATGGTTTATATATTTCCCTACTTATTTTGCCTGTTATATTAATTGTGAGTTCCGCCCTTGGATTTATAACAGGTTTCTTAATGCCTGACCAATATTTAATTATCACCACCTTTTTATTAATCAATAAGGTCATAGAGCGTGCCATTCGAAAAGGGATTTTAGTGCCTTCTCAAAAGGTATTATTTCAAGTAACTGAAGCGGAAGAACGGGCGAAGATTCAGACATTAATTGAGGGTACTTTTACGCAAATTGCCACATTCATCACTGGATTATTAATTCTCATTAGCTCATATCTTTTCTATTCATTGACCGCCTATTGGTACTTATATGTGCTAGCCATTTCCTGTTTTGTCTTTGCAATCGGGTGGCTTATTGCTTCACAAAAAGTGTACCAAAACTACAAATTGAAAATCCAACATTTCTTAAATCAAGGTTTATTAACAAAATCAGTAGAAAGAAAACATTCACCTGTTTCTGATTGGTTTGATTCTATTCCCAAAAAAGAAGCTAGTTCGGAATTTATTCAAGGCTTGCATAGCCAACTTTTGACTATTGAGCAACTCGTTCAAACAGATCCTAAATCCTTTTATTTAAATCAAATTAAAGGTTATAATTCAAGGGAATTTAAACAAGTAGAAACGAATGATCCTGACGAATTATTTCGATTATGTTCCAAAGCTTTTTTTCATTCAGAATCGTTCGAATCGCGTATGTCCATTTGTAGCTTTGCTACTTATTTTACTATTGAACAGAAATATGAATTTATAAAAGAAAATTATCGAAACTTAAATCATCATTTGCAATATGAATTATTGGTCGAATTAAGTAAGGGCGAAGATTTTGATCTGAAGGACCCCGCGGAACGTTTTTATGTGGGGGAATTGTGTTTTGAAAGCTGTGAATTAATTTTTTGGATTGATTTAGTCCTCGATGATTTGAAGGATTCTGCTGGTGTAGAATTAAGTCAGGCGTTGGTCAATTTAAGACGCCTTAAGATATTGCAGCTATTTGAATTACTAAAGTTATTATACAATTCGTCGTCCGTCGATATCATTGTAAATGTGTGGAAAAATAGCTCAGAATCTACTGAAAACGAGGCTTTTGCGGTAGAGCTTCTTGAAAATTTGCTAGAAGGAGACTTGAAGAAGATCATTATTCCCCTTTTATCTGATATGCCATTGGTGCTTAAAAAGGAACGCTTAGACGAGCAATTAAATACCTATTCGCTGGATTTTTCTGCACGTTTAATCGACATCATGTTAACAAATATCTTGAATGTAGACCCTTCCTTGAAAGAGATGGCTGCCAAAATATACGCGGACAAAAAAGGTGAATCATCCATCTTTAAATATTACACGCACGACCTAATGGTACGTTTACATGCGTTGGCCGATGGGGGTAAAAATCAATCGGATTTCAACAATTTTACCAAAGAGTTGCGAACAAAATTACACATAAAACGTAATCCCAATCATATTTACACAGAAGACTTTCTATTTCAATCGTTTTTTTCCCTCAATCCACAATTGGGCTTTCTTAAAAAGTCAAAGCTTGATCAGCTCATTGATCAGGATCAAAGTGCTTACATCGGAAAGATTGAAATCGCAGAAAATGAATATTCGCTGTCAACCTTTAATTTATATCTCTATTTACAACTCACGCACAAATACTAAATCAAATGGTGCCTACGTATCTTAAAAATTTAAGGATTGTTGAAAAATATAGCGATGTAAATGCTGAGATTATTCAGTTTTTTGAACAAAATGATCCTGATTTTTATCCACCTATTAGCCAACGAACTCAGCTGACGAGTTTCATAGAATTAACATTTATTCATCGTGGATTTATCATTCTATTTGAAAAGGAGGGAAAGATTATTGGGTTAGCGGCCCTGTGTTTTGAAAATCCCACCTATCAATATTACTTACATTATATCGCTGTAATTAAGTCACAGCGAGGGTTGGGAATTGGCCAACAATTGATTCAAGCAGCTTCTTATTATGTGCAACAAGCGGGCGGTAGTCAATTAATTTTAACGAGCTGGTCTTCTAATGTGAAGGCAAAACATTTTTATAATAAAATTGGATTTGTAATCATTGACATCCTAGAAGATGATCGCTCACCTGGCATACATACGTATATTTTTGCACTAGATTTAGTGGATGGGATTATTACGAAATCAATTGCGGGTATAGAATTAATTATGGAGGATCAATCATCGTTGGAGAAAGTGCAGCGTGATTTTTTGGGAATTGATAAGGAGAAAAGCATTTTAGGTGTATTTGTTCACACACCCGAAAAAATGCAAGTCTACGATGGAAATTTCTTCAAATATAAATTTTTTCAGCCATTCGCGCAACGAGCACCTACCCATGTTTTGAATCTAACTTACGTACATCCTGCGTTAGAATTGACTGCGGATGCGCCAGTTGAATATGTGAATTTACTTGATTTCTGCTCCCGTTACCTTGAATTAGGAACGAAGAACTATTTAGTTATTCATGAATCTATTGAAAAAATAAGTAATAAAATTGATTATCCACATTTGGTTTACTTGGATCCAACAGATGAATTAGTCGTTCAAGAGGCCGTTCAACTCGTGCTAAATGGCCAAAATCCAATGGATTATGCAGAAGATTTTCTACAATTAACGAGCAAATATGAGTGCGATGGTTTATTGCTAGCAGTGAATGTCCTGTCCGGAATGTTTCATTTCCACAAGATGGTGAAACGGAAAGTGGTGTTCGATCCACTTCGTGATTTTGCCATTCATGTAGCAAGTCAGAGGTTGAAATTGCATTTTTCGGTAGATCAACTAGACAAGGTTAACTAACATGATAAAGCAGCATATTGTGTATTTCTTAAAATTTAGGACTTTTTTAATGAGTGTATTGATTTGTTGTATATCAAATGTATCTCTTGCGAATTCCTTGCTTGATTCGACAGTGGCAAGGGTCCCGGTGCCCACATTAATTAAGGGGAATTTACAGTTGACAAATAATGGTATTTCACCCGTTCCGTATTTTACATTAGGCGAACCGGCATTATTGACAAATCTATATCTAACCAAAGGTCGACTAAGTTTTAGTCCGGAATTTAATTTTGATTTGAAGGCAAAGCCTTGGTCGTTCAATACTTGGTTGCGTTATGATTTGATTCGAACTAAGCGGTATAATTTTTATTTGGGGAGTAATTTTTCAATCATTTTTAAGCGATTGGATCCGAAGATTTTTAAAGAAGATTTGCAGGCGCAGCGATATCAAATGCTTGACATTATGATGACCTATAAAATTGATCAAAAAAAGATGTTAAGCTTCTATTATTGGAAGACAAGTACCTTAGATCATTTAGGTATTACAAGTAGTCATTTTGTGATGCTTGCCTTGCAAATTGATAATTTATTAAAGAGCGAAAATACGGTTATTTCATTTAGACCATCCGTTTTTGTGATTAATAATACATTGCCATTTTCAGGATTATTTATGTCACAAATCACTAAAATTTCAACTAAAAAATTTCCTTTGAGTTTTTCTTTACAAACTGTTGAGACTTTACAATCCTCCGAGCAAGCGAAGTTTAATTGGAATGTAGGTGTAAATGTGCCATTTTAACCAATATTTAAAATATCATAATGTCATTTAACTAGATAAAACTATGCGAATTTCAAAATCGAATTTCAGAAAATTTACTTGGGTCTTAGCCATTTATTGTTTGGGATTTTCACTTATGGCTCAAACAAGTGTACCCGTGGTAACCTCAAAAACGGGTCGGGTCTGGATGGATCGGAATCTGGGAGCTTCACAAGTCGCTACAAATCCGACTGACCCACTTTCCTTTGGGGACTTATATCAATGGGGAAGGGGGACGGATGGACATCAGCTACGCACATCAACGACTTTGGGTGAAGAATCTGAAAAAGATCAGCCTGGACATGCATTTTTTATTCAAGGCTTTCAAGATTGGAGAAACCCATTGAATGATGGTTTATGGCAAGGGGCATCGGGAATTAATAATCCATGCCCAGTAGGCTTTCGTATTCCAACCGCTCTCGAATGGGATGCTGAAATGGCTACCTGGGACGGAAGTAAAAATGCCGAAAGTGCATTTTTATCCCCTTTAAAGCTTCCAAGCGCTGGTTATCGCTTATTTACAGATGTTACCATTCGTTCAATCGGTTCCGGCCTTTATTGGACGAGTACTGTTTCTGGGGCTTTGGCAACCTTTTTTTATATAAATGAAACGAGTTCAAGCCTAACAATTAATGGGCGGGCTCGCGGATATTCCGTTCGTTGCATAAAAGATTAATCTATTTTTAACTTAAATTAATTATCAAATGAAAAATCAAATTTTTGTATTGCTCACCGCTTTTTGTGCGGTTTTGGGATTTACTTCTTTTATTACAAAAGAAAATAATAGACGATCATCCTTGAAGGTAGACACGACCATAACGGTGAATCCGTTGATTGAAAAAGTATTAACGAAAGAGCAGCAACAAGCCTATACACCGGATATGGTGATTCAAAGTTTAAAAGAAGGAAGTAAGCGATTTATGTCAAATTCGTTAACGGCCAGGGATCATTCGATGATGGTTCGAGATGCATCTGTGGGTCAATATCCTAAAGCCGTGATTCTTTCATGTTTAGATAGTCGGGTTCCAGTGGAAGATATTTTTGATAAGGGAATTGGCGATTTATTTATAGGACGGGTTGCAGGTAATTTTGTAAACACGGATTTATTGGGAAGTATGGAATATGGCTGTAAGGTTTCTGGAGCCAAACTTATTTTAGTGATGGGTCATCAATCATGTGGCGCGATCAAATCAGCTATTGATCATGTCAAACTAGGAAATATCACTTCCATGCTAGCCCATATTAATCCAGCGATTGAAGCCTCTAAGGATTTTAAAGGAAAAAAATCTTCTAAAAATAAAGAATATGTAGATTACGTCGCGATTAATAATGTCAAAAGTGCGATAAAAGAAATTAAATTAAAAAGCCCAATTTTGAAAGACATGGCTTCCAAAGGTCAAATTAAGATTATTGGCGCTTATTATGACCTCCATACTGGTGAGGTAATATTCTTATAATTAAACGAATCAATTTGAAGTACCAGAAATATATTTTGTATTTATTAATCTCATCTTTAAAAATCAAATAAAATGAAAAAAAATTTTGTTAGAATTCTATTCTTGGTAGCAATTTCTTGCTGCATCTCTCAAAATTTAAATGCACAACAAAAACCTAAATTATTAGAAGGTTCTTTGATGGTATTTGCGGATGGTAATGGTAAGATTGGTTTCGGTGGTGTTTCACCCGCATTTTTAAAACTTAATTTACATAAAAATTTAACGATAGGAACTTCACTAGCACCCATTATTTGGGTAGATACTCAAAAGGGTAATCACAATTTTGGACAAGCTGGATTTGTGATTAGAGTGGATTATAAAAAAATAAGTTTTGGATATAATATATTAACAATAGCAGGAACGGATATTAAATTTTTTGGTATTGGTTATAAATTTTAACAATTATTAAAACACAAGTTAAAAAAGGCAGATGTAAAAAAGTAATTGCTGCTAATATAAGCAAGCTGACCCCTTCTGAATTTCTTAAAAACATGTATTCAAATGATTGAAAAATTGACATTATCAAGTACTGAAATCCCCCCGCTCAAATATCATTTTAAGACCCAATATACCTTTTTTAAAGCCAATTGTAAACTTACCTTTTCCTGTATTATCCGTGGTAAATTGCAATTTGTTAAACTTAATTTTGTGATTTCTTCATTCAAAATCTAAATAAGTATGAAAAAGTTAGTTTTCTTTTTTCTTTTCATTCGAAATATGCTTTTGGGTCAGGTTTTGAACATTGATAGGGAAGTAGCTTCTGATACCCTACCTAAGAATCATTTTCTTTCCGCCTCCTTTGGCTTTAGCTCTGATAAGCAAAAAAATAATGTGAACGTTTTTAAATCAAATTTAGAATATGACCGCATGTTTAAAAATAAATATGTTTTTATTAGTTCATTTAAAAATAATTTAACAACTAAGGCGGGTGATTTTATTCAAAATGAAGGAATAATTCAGCTAAGGTACCGTGATAATGACTTTCGAAAATTTAGACCAGAGCTATTTTTACAATATCAATGGAATAAAGCATGGGGAATGGAAAGCAGGATACTACAAGGAATCAATATACGTGAAAAATGGATAAAAAAAAATGGATTTGATTTTATAACAGCCGTTGGTATTTTTAGAGAGCAAGAAACATGGAGCTGGGTTGGTGTCAATGAAAGCCTAGTCCCTTTAAATGCGGATTTAATTAAAAAGGATCTTTTCAGGTTAAATACCTATGCAAAGACAGCTTTCCAAATTACCCAAAATATTGACTTTTCAGCCATTTCATATGTCCAATTCCCATTGACGAATGATTTTGCAAAACCTCGATGGTTTTGGGATTGTAATCTTTATTTTAATTTGTCAAAGCATTTGAATTTTCAGGTAAATTATGATCATATGTTCGACTCAAATACGATTGTCCCTATTTCTAAATATTATTACAGTGTTTCAACTGGGATTCAAATCGTCATGTAATTAGTAAGTGATGTAATACAAGATATCAGAAAAGGTATATGCTGATGTAGGTGTTAGCAAAGTTCTTTCATGTTCTATATCTTAAGACATGTTCAAGAACCAAAGTCACATTTCGATTAAAACCCCTTTCGTGCTAATACTCCTGCTACCAAACCCATAAAAGAAACCACTCGGCCTGAGTGGTTTCTCAGTTATCGTACGGTTTAAGGAAACCCTACCCTATCGAATCTTAATCGGATTAATCTATTTGTATTTTATGATTTTAAAAACATATTAAAATAGATTGGATTTGATTCCTTTCTAACTAAAAATTGTCATATAACCCGCGTAATAACTGATATATAAAAATTTAGGCCTTAAAAATCCACAACAAGGATATTTTTTTCTTTTCTTCTAAAATAAAGCAAGGATAAAATTCCTAGGACTGCTATGATCAACCCAATTATCCAGCTAGTGGCAGTAAAAAAGGGTAGCCAGAGAAACCCTTTGGTACCATAATTTTTATACAATAAAACCAGTACACTGCCGAAATATCCCACTGAATCAGACATGTACATCAGAAATCCCAAGTTTCCTTTATACTTAAAAAATGCTAACCATCTTTCGAATAATATGGTATGAAATACTAAGTATGGTAAATACATGAATAATCCCATTAGGATCATCCAATAAATCGGATTTAGATACTTGGCGTCAAATAAAAAAGTACTGACTAAAAAACAAATGCCAGCCCCTATACAAAGTGAGATAGACAAATAAAACGCCTTTTTATTGTTTTTAACTAAGATCATACTCCCTATTATAGCAAGCACTATAAAGGCAATAGGTATTTCTGAAAAAACTAATATCCAAGGCGTTTTCAAAAAACCTAATTCTGTCCAAAGCTCCACTGCAAAATTGTCTCTTAAGTCTCTAAATATGGTTAAACCCACATAAATAGAAACAATCAAGATGATTCCCGGCCAAAAGATGGAAAAGAATTTTTTTCTACTTGCTGCATCCATTGGAATTCGTTCAGTTCGTAAGGAAATGTCTTCTTCATTCGGATCTGGGATGCAACTTAACATCCAAATGCCCATTATTAAAATGGGAATAAATACCAATGCCGTACAAAAAGGCATCCATTGTTCACTAAGCGAAAATTGTTGGATTAAAATTAGGCCGATTGACTTTACAATGCCTGAAGCGATCATAAAGGAACTCGCCATAAATGCACCCAGTATTTCAGTGAATTTCCGACCCTCTAAAAAACTAAATACAATACCCCAAATCAATCCTAAGGGTAAGCCGTTGACCAACATAAATACAGCATTGTAAGGATACGGTACAATGCCAAAACCTAGTAATGAAAGAAATGCAATACCCATTAAACCGAGTAACATCCCTATTCTTTTTTGTGGAGCCAGTTCCGCAATTAATTTTATCCCAATAAATTTAGAGAGCGCATAGCCTATTAATTGTAATATGATGAGGGCTACTTTGTAATCGACGCCCAACAGACTAAGTCCTTTATAAGTCCCGGCTGTAAATGGTTTTCTAAAAGCGTACATGCTGCAATAAGTTAAAAATGCCGCACTGCTACAAAACAAAATAAAAATGATGGGCTTTGCGTTGCTCAAATAAGTCGTTGTTTTTTTTTCTTGGTACATTTATTTTTAATTAAGTGCAATACCCACACGGAAAGGATGTTCCTCAATGGCAACTTTAAAAGCTAATTCGCAAGTATCTAAGTTGAAACCCTCCCTAATTAAGCTAGCTAGTGGAAAATCCTGATGATGCGATTCCACAAATTTAACAGCTTCCATAAAATCAGTTTCATTGTAATTATGTAACCCTTTAATAGTCCAAATTTTTCGAACAATGGTTTCTGCGTTGATTGAAATATTATTTTGCGGGAACGTTGAACCGATAAATACAGCCGTGCCACCTACTGATAATTGGGTAAGGAGCAAGTCGATAGTTGAAGGTTCCCCACTAAAGTCAATCAAACAATTTATTTGTAAGTTATTTTTAGAGAGCCAATTAGAAAGATACAAATCGTTTTTTAAGCTCTCTATTTGAATCGTATGCGTGGCCCCAAATGCCTTACTTATTTCTAAACGCTCCTCTTTAATATCAATAGCAATTATATGGGTTGCTCCTTTTGTTTTTGCCATGGCACAGGCGATCACACCCAACATGCCCGCACCTGCAATAACAACGGTGAAACCACTTACATTTCCAGCAATACGTAAGGCACCGGCAACTGTGGCAACCGCGCAATTCACCACAGATAATACGGGAAGAGGTAAGTTCACAATTGGCCTAATAACAGGTGTATTGGGTCTTAAAATGATATACTCGCTTAGACCGCCATGCAAATGACTGGAGTTTGTTATCTGTTCATGCCCATATTTGAATAAATCCGCAGCTTTTTGAGGAATCCCTTTTTGGGACATCGGATCCGATGGATCGCTTGCATAAATAGCCCATGTAATCCGATCACCCAATTCAATCGAATTGTTTCGCAAATCCGTTCTTACAGTTTTATCACCAAAGCCAACAATTGTTCCGCATATTTCGTGGCCTAAAATAGTTGGATTCTTTTCATTTCTTTTTCCCGTAAACGTTAAAATATCTGATTTACATAAGGTCGTATAATCAACACGCACCAAAATCTCAAAATCTTTAAGCGGGGGGATTTCAGTTTCAGCTAACGATAACGACTTTTTTTCGTTATCAAAAACAGCATATTTTGAATATTTATTAATCATACTGAATAATACTAGTGTCAATAATTAAATTTTAAGGAAATTAGGATATTAAAACGAATTCCATGTAAAAAAATTTAAACATTTTCATTAAATGAGTTCTTCTAAATCCCCCCTTAATAATATTTCAGACTTCTATTTTAGCGTTTTATTTAACGTTTCTCCCTTAATCCTAATTAACTAATATTCTAGCCCTCTAAAACCTTGGATTAAATTTTACAAAGAGTTTAGAACTAAATAATTCAGGGAATTATGAAAAAAAATGAGAATAATTTTGAGGATAAATCGATAGATTACCTTAAAATAAAAGAAACCACTCGTCCTGAGTGGTTTCTAGTAGTCCGTACGGTAGAATGGAATCATTTCATAACCTATCCTATTCGAATCAAAACCATTCCAAATTAAACTATAATTACTTTTTGACATCTTAATCAATTCCTAATATGTTAAAATCACACGTACTTGCTCACCTTTTTGCACACAAATATTTTACGTCAAATTGACCTCATTTTAAATCTACCTCCCTTACTAGGTGTAATGTTGCAACCATTACTTTTCGTACAACTCTTCCTCTAAAACAGGATTCAGCCACACAGTAGATTCTTTTTTCGAAACACCATTCATCATGACACCTTGAATAAACTGTTTATTTATAGAACCATGAGAATGAATGACACCAGGAAGAATTTCTACTAAATCCCCCTTTTTTAGTTGAATCATTGGCTTACCCTTTTCTTTAAAATAACCTTCTCCATCCACTCCAAAAATGATTTGTTTGCCCGTATGTTTATGCCAATTGCTTCGAGCTTTAGGTTCAAATAAAACCCTAGAAGCAAGGAAGTCACTTTCAGAATCGTTAATGAAATATTCTACCCAAACATCGCCAAAGAACCTTTCAGAAGGACCTTTTGTCCAATTACCTTGCAAAGGTTTTTCTGAGCTTTGAGCGGTAGTTTGAAATGAAACTAAAATTGAAATCATCAAATGAATAATAACAACGACATTTTTCATTTATCATCTACCCTTTTAATTGTGGCTGAAAAGGCTGTTGGTAAAAACGCTTCCCCGTCGCCTGATACAATGCATTTGCCATCGCCCCAAAAATCGGAGGGAAAGGTGGCTCCCCTAAACCTGTAGGATCTATTTCATTTTTCACAAAATGCACATCGATTTTCTTCGGTGCCTCATTATGGCGAATCATCCGATAGGTGTCGAAATTGCGTTGATCCGTCTTGCCATCCGTTAACGTCAACTGACCAAACAAGGCATTTCCAATCCCATCAATCGCCGCACCTTCAGCCATGTTTTTAGCTCCCTCTGGATTCACAACTACGCCGCAATCTAGGGCAGTAGTTACTAGTTCGACCGTAACTTGATCGCCTTTCACCTGTAAATCGATGACCTGAGCCGCATAGGAATTGTGGCAGAAATACGCCGAAACTCCGCGCTTTTTACCTGCATTCTCCAGTTTTCCCCAGCCCGATTTTTCCCGAACTAATTCCAACACGCCCATGTAGCGGCTCGCGTCGTAATCGTTGGTTTTGCCTACCGGATTATCTTTGGCCCGCTGCAATAATTCCAAACGAAACGCAATCGGGTCCTTGCTCATGTATTCTGAAATCTCATCCAAGAACGACTGTTCTGCCGCTGCATTAAAATTCGAACGAGGAGCACGGAAAGCGCCAATCGTAATGTTCGATGGAATCACAAAACTCTCCGCTAGGTAATTGTCAATCGCTCCTGCCGGAAAACGATTCGCATGTAAAGGGGATTCAGGAACACCTCCACCTTTGGCATGAAAGGCAATCAATTTCTTGTTTTCATCGAAAGCTGCGCGGTAGGTCAACTGATATGACGGTCGGTAAATACCAGCACTCACATCATCCTCGCGCGAGTAAATTAATTTAACGGGCGCATTCGCTTGCTTGGAAATCAAAGCTGCCTCAATCATATAATGTCCATAGGCTCGACGACCGAAACCGCCGCCCATACGCACTAGTTCAATCGATATATTTTCTTTGGGAATACCTAATCGTGCTACGATGGCCGGCATAATCCAATCTGGAATTTGGATAGGTGCAACAAACCGAACTTTGTCTCCCACATAATGTGCAAACGTGTTCGTCGGTTCCATGATATTATGTGCTAAAAAAGGTGCGGTATAAGTCCGCTCAATCACGTGTTTCGCTTCCGCAAAAGCCTTTTCTGGATCCCCATCTTTTCGCTCAATGACGCCCGGCTTTTTGCTCATTTCAAACATTTTGGCATAATGTTTTGTCGTACTTTCTAGTCCGGATGGAACCGTAGTTTCGCGATTATTTTGCCCCTTCTCCTTTCTTTCTGGAGCTACTTCCCATACGGCTTTAATTTTCTTGCGCGCATTCATCACATCCCAAGTAGACTTGCCCACGACAGCAATTACCTCGTTGAACGAACACGTATCAAAGCCCCCAAATTTGTGGTCATCATTAAAGACTTTTATCGGGAAAATATCCACGATTCCTGGCATTTTTTTCGCTACGTTTGCATCGAATGATTTCAGTCGCATACCAAAAGCCGGAGGCCGTTCGGTCATCGCAATTAACATCCCCGCCTCGCGGTAGTCCATCCCGAACAAGGGTTTTCCTTGAACAATTTTAGGTGCGACCACATTCTTTTGCGGAGTTCCAATTAAGCGGAATGATTGATTTCCTTTCAAGACGATGTCCTTCGGTACGGGTAATTTCGCTGCCGCAGCGGCAAAAGTTCCGTAGGTCTCTGACTTCCCGCTGAACGCATGCGTGATCATGCCATTCGCCGTGGTCAATTCTGAAACAGGCAAATTCCAAGCCTGACTAGCAGCGGTCAAAATCATCTGACGTGCTGCTGAACCTACCGTCCGCAATTGCTTCCAAGCCATGCGAATACCTTGGCTACCACCGGTAAATTGGCGCGGGAAAGCTTTAGGGTCATAATTTCCTTGTTCCACCTCTACTTGCTTCCAATCCACGTCTAGTTCCTCCGCGATTAACATCGGTAAAGAGGTCATCACGTTTTGGCCAAACTCCGGGTTAGGAGAGAATATTTTGATCGAATTATCCGACGCGATTTTGATAAAACTCGTCACCTCTTGCCATACCGGTTCGATATTTAATTCCGCTAAACTGTCTTCCGGTTTCGCACTTGCGAACCAAGAAATACCCAGCATCATGCCTCCTCCAGAGAGCGATGTTACTTTCAAGAACGAGCGTCTGCTGTAATTTGAGTCTGTCTTTTTCATGATTTCAAAGCGGCTAGTTGGATGGCTTTTTTAATACGGGTATAGGTTCCACACCGACAAATATTGCCGGTCATGAAATTCTCAATTTCCTCTTCTGTCGGATTCGGTGTGCTTTTCAAGAGTGCGGCGGCGCTCATGATTTGGCCTGATTGACAGTAGCCGCATTGAGCGACATCAACGTCCAACCACGCCTTTTGAACAGGATGGTCACCTTTGGCAGATAAGCCTTCGATCGTTGTAATTTCCATCCCAGTTAAGGACGAAATCGGCAATTGGCAAGAGCGAACTGCATTTCCATTTAAATGCACCGTGCAAGCCCCGCAGGATCCCAAGCCACAACCATATTTAGTACCTTCCATGCCGAGAATATCTCGGAGCACCCACAAAAGAGGCATGTTTTCG
>CAMARL010000004.1 GCA_945860325.1 Spirosoma fluviale
TACCTGTACGTTTTTAAAAATCCAATCGACGCAAAAAAATATTTTAATGAATGCCTTTCATTTTCCAAGCAAACAGATTCCATGGATTCTGGATATTATTGGGCATCCGTTTTAGGCTTAGCTAGAATTGCATTTCAAGAATTAAACTACGACCAGGCGGTTGATTATTGCAAAGAGGTATTGGATAAAGCGGATCGTAAATCGTCCCAACATACGGAGGCCAAAAAGCTATTGGCCGAAGCAAAAAAAGCAAGAAGAAAGCGAAAATAAAATATTTAACAATTCCTTAATACTTTTATAAAAACTCTTACATGGATATTAACCATCTTTAGTAAGTATATACAATACCATAATTAATTTAACCCATGTTTGGACTTGACCCTACCCTGTTTTTCCTTTTATTCTTTTGTTTGTTTGCTGCTTGTGCTTTTGAATTTGTCAATGGATTTCACGACACTGCAAATGCAGTAGCCACTGTCATTTATACCCATTCATTAAAGCCTACGCAGGCGGTGGTTTGGTCAGGATTCATGAATTTTCTTGGTTTACTTACCGGTGGTGTAGGTGTTACGATGAGTATTATTGGTCTCCTCCCGACAGAGCTCCTCATTGATTCTAATGTGTATCATTCCATGGCCATGGCACTCGCTTTATTGTTATCTGCCATATTATGGAATTTAGGCACTTGGTATTTTGGTATACCGGCATCCAGTTCTCATACGTTGATCGGTTCTATTATTGGCATTGGCTTAGGCCATGCATTATTGCCGGAAAATTCGAATAAAAATATCACGGCTGTCAACTGGGATAAGGTGATTGAGATAGGACAAGCACTATTCCTTTCTCCTTTATTTGGTTTTTCTTTAGCGATTATCTTGATGTATATATTAAAGAAAACCATTACAAATAAGGATATATTTAAAGAGCCTAAGAAAAACTCGCCCCCGCCACTTTGGATTAGATCCATCTTGATTTTTACCTGTACACTTGTTTCATTTTTTCATGGTAGAAACGATGGACAAAAAGGAATAGGGTTGGTTATGGTTATTCTAATTGCATTTTTACCTGGATACTTTGCCATTAATACCACCCTGGACTTAAATATGGTTCAAAATAGTTTGAATACCGTTCAAACTGTTTCAGTCAAAATCGACACACTGCCCCTTTCAGAAAAAGAATTAGCTAGCTATCATCAATTATTGGCTTCATCGGCAGATTTAAAGACTATTTTAGCAAACAAACCCGACATTAAAAACCTAAGTACTGCTCAAAAATTCAATATTAGAAAGGCGGCTTTAACCATTAATAAGAATGCTAAAAAATTAATCGAGAGTGAATCCGTTTCCCTTTCAGATGAGGATAAATCAGCATTTAAAAAGGCCACGCAAGGTGATAAAGCGCCCTTCTTTGCCTTTGGTGCTTCCTCCGCCACGGGCATGGCTGGAGTGACAGATTTTGCTCCTGCTTGGGTCATGTGGATGATTGCACTTTCATTAGGCTTAGGAACAATGATTGGTTGGAAAAGAATTGTTATCACCATCGGAGAAAAAATTGGCAAAGACCATTTAAACTACGCGCAAGGAGCATCAGCAGAATTAATTGCATCAATTACCATAGGTTTAGCCACAGCATATAAATGGCCGGTAAGTACCACGCACGTTTTAAGTTCAGGTATTGCCGGTACCATGGTGGCATCCAGAGGAATAAAAAATCTACAGGGAGGAACCGTAAAAAATATCGTGATGGCTTGGGTATTAACACTTCCCGTGACCATCATTTTATCAGCCCTTCTCTTCGTTTTTTTCCGCTGGATCATAGGCTAATAAACTAAAGTCATTTTTGTATCTTTGTGTTTTACATGAAATATGAAGGCAGGGCTGATTAAAAAATACTTTCCAGAAATTACAGAAAAGCAGCTAGAGCAATTTGAGCTGCTTTTTCCTTTGTACCAAGAATGGAATGAGAAAATAAATGTCGTTTCTAGAAAAGACATAGAGAACTTAATGATTCATCATGTGTTGCATTCATTGGCTATCGCAAAGATTATTCCATTCAGGCCTGGTACAGAAATTCTGGATGTAGGTACTGGTGGTGGATTTCCAGGAATTCCCTTGGCTATCTTATTTCCGGAGGTAAAATTTACGTTGGTCGATAGCATAGGAAAAAAAATAAAAGTGGTACAAGGCGTTTCAGAATCATTGGGTTTAACCAATGTAACAGCACTGAACGTGCGGGCAGAAGATGTAGATCAAGACTTTGAATTTATCATCAGTAGAGCCGTAACGCGCATTACGCCCTTCTATTATTGGGTTAAAAATAAAGTAAGCCCTAACCATTTTCATACCCTAAGAAACGGGCTAATTTGCTTAAAGGGAGGAGATTTAACGGAAGAATTAGTTGAGCTAGGTAAAAAACATAAAGTTTTTGAATTATCTTCCCTCTTCAAAGAAGAATTCTTCGAATCAAAAAAAGTGGTGTATGTGCCCATGTAAAGCGTAAATTATGTCAAAAATATCCGTCGCTCTTTGCACATATAATGGAGAGAAATATTTGCAGCACCAACTAGAATCCATCAAGAATCAAACGATTGACATTCATGAGTTGATTGTATGCGATGATGGTTCAAAAGATCAAACGATTTCTATTTTAGAAGATTTCAAAACGCATGTCAACTTTCCCATAGAGATTCATGTAAATTCCAGCAATTTGGGATCTAGCAAAAACTTTGAGAAATGCATCCAATTATGTACGGGCGATATTGTATTCTTATGTGACCAAGACGACTGGTGGTATGAAGAGAAAGTTGAGCGACAAATGGATTTTTTCAATGCCCATCCAGAAATTGATGCTGTTTTTTCAAACGCAGTCATGGTTGACCAAAAAGGCATTCCAACAGGAAATACATCCTTCGACCAAATAGAGTTTTATCCTGAAATGCAAACTAAATGGAATTTAGGGCATGCGTTTGAAATGCTATTAAAAGGATATGTGGTGACGGGGGCAACGTTAGCTATTCGAAAAAAAATATGTGCAGAGGTATTTCCTGTTCCAGAGATCATTCCTGAATTAATTCACGACGGTTGGATTAGTTTGTACTTGTCGCGCCAACAAAAAATCGGGTTTATCAGCGATCCTTTAATCCAATACCGAGAGCATGCGAGCCAGCAGGTAGGCCTGCAAGGAAAAGAGCCAACGATCACGCTAAAAGACCGCTTTTTGCGTTCTAGGGAAAATAAATTGGCGCGCTTACAAAAGAAATTTGACGATGCGAAAGCATTATTTGATTACTTTAGTGCTTTACCCCTACTAGACAATCTCACCACTGAAAAAATAAAAGATCGCATGTTGCATTACCGAATGAGATCCCAATTGCCCAGTAATCATATTAAAAGATTTTTACCCATCCTTAGCCATGTAATCAATGGAGATTATAAATTACACGATGGAGGTAAATGGTGGAGACCCGCTTTAGGTGACTTATTAGAATAAAATGATGTCTAAACGTGTTGCAATTGTCATACCGGTTTATAAAAATACCTTACGCGTAAATGAGGCTAAATCTCTAGCACAATGCAAAAAGGTGTTACATCAATACCCCATCATTTTTGTTGCTCCTGAAAGTTTACATGCAGATTTTTTTACCCATGAAGATCAAGTAGAAAGATTTGATGACGCTTATTTTAAAAGTCCAAAAACCTATAACAAATTATTAATAAACCCATTATTTTATGAACGGTTTATATCATTTGAGTTTATGTTGATTCATCAATTAGACGCCTATGTGTTCAAAGATGAATTGGAAAAATGGTGCGATAAAGGCTATGATTACATAGGGGCTCCCAAATTAAAACTTAAGTTTTTAAAGGAAAAAAATCCTTTCGTCATGCCTATTTTTGAACCTATTTTATTTAACGGCGGATTTTCACTCAGGCGAATTAAACCCATCATAAAATTCTTAAAGGTTTATAATACTTTCATTCCTGCTTGGCCTGCGAATGAGGATAGTTTATTCTCCGTATATCACAAAAGGGCTTTCCCTTTGAGATTCATGTTAAAATTACCAACTTGGAAAGAAGGGCTGTCCTTTGCATTTGAAAAAAATCCTCAAATAAGCTATAGCCTACATGAGGATTCGTTACCTTTTGGGTGCCATGCTTGGGAAAAATACAATCCTTCGTTTTGGCAAAAATTTATACATTAAGAATTTAGAACTAGGTTTAAGCTTTGAATTGCTCTCGCAATGGACGTACATTTCTTCGAGATATGGAAATAACATCTCCATTCACTAATCGAATAGCCTTTTGAGACTTAAAGTCAATGTGCTCTATGGAATCTGGGTTAATTAATGCCGACTTTGAGGGGCGAATAAATTGGTATTCAACTAACATGGTAGCAAAATACTTTAAGGTACGGCAACTCAAAATACGCCTCCCATCTTGAGTAAATATATTTGAATAATTACCTTCTCCTTTAATGAATAGTATGTCTTTTACGGGAACCTTCACTGAACCTAACGAAATATATTCTATCATAAAAAATGTTTACACCTAAATTAGAATCAAACCTTAAATAACCACTCAAAGTAAAATTAACCATAATTTAATTTTAAGAAATAAACGAATCGTGTTATTTGCGTTATTAACTATTATTAAAAATAAATTATTTATTAAAAGGTAAATACGAAGTAAATTAATTTATGTTGAAACACATATATCTTGTCACAAAAGTTTATTATAATTTAATATGATTAGCTATTTTTAATTTTTAGCTTAAATATTGAGCCTTAAAAAACATTATTTAAATTGCAGATTAAATAGTAGAAAAAATGAAAACGAGAAAATTCGGTAAAACAGATTGGCTTATCAGTGAACTTGGGTATGGAATGTGGGGATTGGTGGATTGGTCAGGTTCTGATCAAAATGAGGTGGAAAAGTCATTAGAAATGTCCGTGGAATTAGGGTGCAATTTTTTTGATACGGCTTGGGGATACGGGGAAGGGAAAAGTGAAGAAATACTAGGAAAATTGCTTCGCAGGCACTCGGACAAAAAATTACATGCCGCCACAAAAATACCACCTAAGAATTTTATATGGCCATCAAAAGCCGGATTCCAATTAAAAGATTGCTTCCCGGCTTCCCATATAATCGAATACACGGAAAAGAGTTTAAAAAATTTGAATGTTGAGCAAATCGATTTGCAACAGTTTCACGTTTGGGAAGATGCATGGTCAGATCAGGATGAATGGAAGTCCGCTATTGAAAAATTAACAAAAGAAGGAAAAGTGGCACACTGGGGAGTTTCAGTAAATCGTTGGGAGCCCAATAAATGCCTAAAGACAATTGAGACGGGACTAATTTCATCGGTCCAAGTAATTTACAATATCTTCGATCAGAATCCAGAGGATCAGCTTTTTCCTTTGTGTAAGAAAATGAATGTCGGAATAATTGCGCGCGTTCCTTTCGACGAAGGAAGTTTGACTGGCTTGCTAACGTATGACACTATATTTCCTGCTGATGACTGGCGATCAACCTATTTTGTTCCCGAAAATTTAACGTCAAGTGTAGATCATGCTAACGCATTGAAACCGATTATTCCAGAAGGAATGGATATGCCTGAAATGGCTTTGAGGTTTATTCTTTCAAATCCTGATGTGGGGACCATTATACCAGGAATGCGCAAAATAAAGCATGTTCAAAGCAATATCTCTTGCTCAGATGGACAAGGATTACCAAAAGGCAAACTAGAGGAATTAAGAAGTCACCGTTGGGAACGCCAACCTACCGAATGGTCCCAATAGATTGATCAAATAGTTCTTTCAATTGAGCTTCTTCTCGAAATCCCGATGTTTTTTGCAACAATTTCCCTTTATGGAATACCAAAAAACTCGGGATTTCGTCTATGGCATACTTTTGCAACACGGCTTGATTGCCATCGGCCTCCACTTTTAATACAGTGACTTTGCCTTTATAATCATTTGATAATTTATCGACCGTTGGCATCATCTTAAGACAAGGCGCACACCACTTCGCATAAAAATCTACCACCACCGCATTTTCTCCTTGAATTAGTTTTCCAAAAGCGCTTAAATCCCAAGCATCATCATGCTTCACATTGGGAACTCCTTCCAAAGGTTTCAATTTTGTGGTCCACTTTAAATACCCCCCCTGAAGTTCGGTCACTTGAAAACCTTCTTTGCGCATAATTTCTGCTGCTTGGGCAGACCGACCACCAGAGAGGCAGTATACAAAAACGGGTTTATCTTTGGGTAAGTCCTTGATTTTATTGGCAAAATCGGGGGATCTGAAGTCGATATTGGTGGCCTTTGGCAAATGTCCTCCACCAAATTCACCGGCTGTCCGTACGTCTAATAAAAAAGCGTTAGAAGTTTCTAGTAATTTCTTTTCAAAAGATTCCACAGGAAGATTTTGGGCAAATACCGTAAAATTGAGTGTCAAAAATGTGACGACAAGATATAGTTTATAAAGCGAGTATGTTTTCATAAAAGGTTTATTTACAGATATTTAATATGTTTATTGCGCTAAAACAAAGGATTTTATCCAAAAAATGTGTTATTTTGCGAGGCAATTTAGTCAATTAATAGGTAATCCATTTATTCACAATAATAATTATACGATGAGTGCAATACAGTACGTTCACGCAAGACAAATTTTAGATTCACGAGGTAACCCAACGATCGAGGTTGATATCAAAACAGAAGATGGGGCATTTGGCCGTGCAGCAGTTCCATCAGGGGCTTCTACAGGAATCCACGAAGCCGTTGAACTTAGAGATGACGACAAATCAGTTTATGTTGGCAAAGGCGTTTTAAAAGCCGTAGAAAATGTAAACAAAGCAATAGCCGAAGAATTATGGGGAATGGAAGTATCTGAGCAAAACATGATTGATCAAATCATGATTGAATTAGATGGTACTCCCAACAAAGGTAAATTAGGTGCAAATGCAATCTTAGGGGTTTCATTGGCCGTCGCAAAAGCAGCAGCTCAGGAAGCGGGGCTTTCATTATACAGATATATTGGCGGGGTAAATGCAAATACATTGCCTGTGCCCATGATGAATATTTTAAATGGTGGTTCTCATGCCGACAACTCTATTGATTTTCAAGAGTTCATGGTGATGCCCGTGAAAGCAGAAAGCTTTTCGCAAGCATTAAGAATGGGAACCGAAGTTTTTCATGCCTTGAAAGGAGTTTTGAAAAGCAAAGGATATTCGACCAACGTAGGTGATGAAGGAGGTTTTGCTCCGAACATCAAGTCAAACGAAGAGGCGATCGAAATCGTTTTGCAATCCATCGAAAAAGCCGGATATAAGCCAGGAGAAGAAATTTTCATCGCGATGGATGCAGCTGCATCTGAGTTCTACGATGAGAAAACTGGATTATATACGTTCAAAAAATCAGACGGAAAGCAATTGAATTCCATGGAAATGGCTGCTTACTGGAAGACTTGGGCAGATAAATATCCAATTATCTCGATAGAAGATGGAATGGCAGAAGACGATTGGGCAGGTTGGGTTGAGCAAACAAAATTAATCGGATCAAAATGCCAATTAGTTGGTGATGATTTGTTCGTAACGAATGTTAAGCGTTTACAACAAGGAATTGAAAAAGGAGTGGCAAATGCTGTTTTAGTCAAAGTAAACCAAATTGGTTCATTAACGGAGACGATAGACACAGTTAATTTAGCTAAGCGCAATTCGTATAAAAATATTATGTCCCACCGTTCAGGAGAGACTGAAGATTCGACGATTGCTGATTTGGCAGTAGCTTTAAATACGGGTCAAATTAAAACCGGTTCTGCTTCTCGCTCAGATCGTATGGCAAAATACAATCAATTATTGCGTATTGAAGAGGAATTGGGAGCCAATGCATATTTCCCAGGTTTAAATTTCTAATGCATATATGAATCTGATAAAACAGCTTTTTTGGGGCAATTATCGATTTTACTCTATTTCTACGAGTGTATTATTTGTGTGGATGTTTTTTTTAGATACGAATGATTTGTCTGTTCAATACCGTTTATGGGATGAATTAAGCAATATCAAATCTGAAAAAACCTACTACCAAAAAAAATTAAGGGAGTTGGAAAAAGAACGCCGACTGGTGATCGGAAACCCTGCTTTATTAGAAAAATACGCAAGAGAAAAGTATTTAATGAAAAAACCGAAAGAAGATATCTTCGTGGTGGTTGACGAAAATAATCAACCGATCGAACGTTAATTTTTTATTCAGACGAATAACAAAAAAGCCCTTTCAATGGAAAGGGCTTTTTTTATATCTTAATGTCTTTACTAGACAAACTTGATTTTTCAGCTGGATTTCCTTTCCAAATACTCCAAGGTTCCGTTTTTTGACGAGTTAAATTCGCTCCCATGGCAATTAAAGTCCCCTCTCCTAAAACTGATTTGTCTCGAATCGTAGCGTTGACGCCAAAAAAACAATAATCCCCCACTTCACAGCGCCCAGAAAGTACGACATGAGAGGTGAAAAATACGTGATCCCCAATGATTCCATGGTGACCGATATGGTTGCCAGACCACAAAACGCAATTATTTCCAATCGTCACATAAGGCTGTATCGTATTGTCCTCTAAAATAAAACAATTCTCGCCAATCTTGTCTGTCAGGACCGTAGCATGAGAGCTCACATAAGAAATATAAGCATATCCTTTTTCTAAACCCTGTTCGTAGACCCTTGCCCGAACTTGGTTCATGTTTTTTTCCGTTAATGGCGCAAAGAATTTAAACTCCGCAGGGGGATACATTTGTTCAACCGTTTCAAAAGGAACTAAAGGCAAGCCGTGAAAAAGATCTTCCTCAATGAACTCTTCCTCTACTGTAAAAGCAACTACCTCATGCTCACTATCATTTTGTAAATAATAGAGTGCCAGTTCAGCGGTCAGGGTATTCCCAAATATGACAATTTTAGACATAATAAAGCTATTTAAAACAAGGCCACCCCTGTCATTTCCTTGGGTTGATCCACCCCCATTAATTTTAAGATCGTTGGCGATACATCACCTAATTTACCATCCAATAACGTAGGATGAAAATCATTATCCACTAAAATACAAGGTACTAAATTTGTTGAATGCGCTGTATTGGGCGAACCATCTTCATTAATCATGACATCCGCATTTCCATGGTCAGCGATGATAATAAAAGAATATCCGTGCTTTAAGCCCACATTAACCACCGACTCCGCACAAGCATCTACGGTTTCCACTGCCTTTACAACCGCTTGAAAAACACCTGTATGGCCAACCATATCAGGGTTTGCGAAATTTAAACAAACAAAATCAACTTCCTCTTTTTCTAATTCAGGTACTAAAGCATCTCTTAATTCAGCCGCCGACATTTCCGGTTGCAAATCATAGGTAGCCACTTTAGGAGAATTACGCATCAAATTAGTTTGTCCGATAAATGGATTTTCCCTTCCTCCTGAAAAGAAAAAAGTCACATGTGGGTATTTTTCAGTTTCAGCGATACGAATTTGTTTTTTACCGGCCCCCTCTAAAACCTCCCCCATCGTCATCGGCAAATTAGAATCATTAAATATCACATGAACCCCTTTGAATTCTTTGTCATATTCTGTCATTGTCAAGTAGTACAAATCCAAATGTTTCATTCCTTGTTCAGGAAAATCTTTTTGGATCAAAGCCTGCGTGATTTCTCTACCTCGATCGGTCCTAAAATTGAAACAAATGACCACATCACCTGATTCAATATTTCCTTTTGGGGTGCCATCAGCATTTGTCATAATGATGGGTTTGATAAACTCATCCGTCACTCCATCTGCATAACTTTTAGCAATAGAGGCTAAAACATCTTGGCTCGCATCACCGGTTCCGTGAACCATCGCGTTGTAAGCAAGGGCTACTCGCTCCCAGCGATTATCACGATCCATCGCAAAATAACGACCTGTAACGGTTGCAATTTGCGTATTGGTTTTTAGGGTATGTTGGTATAAATCGGTCAAAAAATTCAAGCCAGATTTAGGATCCGTATCCCGACCATCTGTAAAAGCGTGAACAAATACCTTTTTTAAACCCGCCTCCGAAGCGGTGGTCAACAAAGATTTCAAATGCTCGATGTGGGCGTGAACACCGCCATCAGATACGAGGCCAATAAAATGGACTGATTTGTTATTTTGAGCAGCATAATCAAAGGCCTTGGCTAGTTCTACTTCCTGGCCTAAGGTATTTTCTTTAACTGCTTTATTGATTCTAACTAAGTTTTGATAGACAACTCGGCCTGCGCCTAAATTCATGTGCCCCACTTCCGAATTTCCCATTTGGCCTTCAGGCAAACCCACAGCTAAACCAGATGCTTCTAATTTTGCATGTGGATACTTTTGATAAAGGGAGTCAATAAAAGGTGTTTTTGCTGCGTCAATAGCAGATACTTTTGGGTTGGTCGCTATGCCCCAACCATCTAAAATCATTAATACTACTTTTTTATTCACAGAAATTTTGCTTACAATTTTATAAAATTAACCAAAATACAGATAAATGTCTATTGACGTTCGCTCATTTGTTTAGACAATGACAAAATATCTTTCACCTCTACAATGTTTTTTTGATACCCAAAAACCGCACCCTCAATCATTGCATTCCCTAATTCTGATAACCTAGATGTGTGATTGGGTATGATTACTTTGAAAAATGGATAAATCCAGTCAAGGTATTTGTAATAAGGTAGTGTATTTTTCATGCCGGTAGTAGGCTGTAAGTATCCCGGTCTAAATGCATACGTATTTTTAAAGCCCAATTTAGCCAAGTCGTTTTCCGTTTTTCCTTTAACACGCGCCCACATGACCAATCCTTTTTCTGTGGAGTCCGTTGCCGAACCTGATATGTAACTGAAGGTCATGTTGGGGTTCGATTTTGCCAAAACGGCTGCAAAACCAATCGTCAACGTATGCGTTTTCAACGTAAATTCCTCTTCTTTCATGCCGATGGAAGAAACACCCAAGCAAAATAAACAGGCGTCATACGTATGAACTATTTCACTCAAACTCTCTGGTTTATAAAAATCAAGCAATTGGAATTCTTTCAATTTTGGATGAATGTAACCCGTAGGCTTACGCCCGATCACTAAAACCTCCTCAATATAGATTGAATTAAGCGCTTCATGTAGGACCCCTTCGCCCACCATTCCCGTAGCACCTGTAATTATAATTTTGATTTTAACTTTTTCCATAGTAGAATTGAATATATTTTAATTAAAAAAATCCAAAAAATGACTGACCGACGTACATTTATTCAACAATCTGGGCTGATGGCCGCGGGATTGTCAAATGGCTTAAACGCTCCTGCCTCTATGACTTTTATACATCACGTACTTTTTTGGGCCAAAAATCCTGAAAATCAATCTGAAAAAGACCAATTATTCAAGGCCTTAAAATCCTTAGGCAAATTGCCTATGATTCAATCCGCTCATGTGGGAAAGCCTATCGTTACAGACTTTGACAAACCCGTTACAGAAGCTAGCTATACCTTTTCCGTGGTGTTAATCTTTGATAACGCTGAAAAAGAAAAGGAATATCTATATCATCCATTACATAAAAAATTCATCGATGACAACAAGCATTTATGGGGAAAAGTTCAAGTTTTTGACTCCCAAATGATCTAAAAGCTATCCCGATTATTTCCTTACGTGCTCATTAAATTTTCAACGAAATTTAGTGAGCATGTTTTTTTGCTAAATAAAACATGCCCGCTCCTGATGAAATTAAAAGGGCGAGGCTAACAAAGTCTTGCCAATGAGCACTTTGCGGATTATTCCATAAATATTCAATCGATTTTGCCTGCATGCCCGTCCAAACGGCCAACAAAGTTCTAGGTAACATCCCCAATGTCCCTGCGATAAAAAATTTCTGAGCGCTTACGCCCAAAAATGCCATAATGGCGTTCGTGATGGCAAAGGGAAATACGGGGGATAGTCGGGCTAAAAATACCCAAGAAAATGAATTTGACTGAACATGGTCTAAAAATGAAGCTGATTTAAATTTTGATTTAATGAAAGTCAAAATAGCCTCCCCCTTAAATAATTTAGCGACAAAAAAACCAAGCAAAGAAGCCATGGAATAAGCGATGATTAAAGGTATTAGGCCATTTAATCCCCAGATGTACCCAGTAAACAAAGCAAAAAAAGTGGTTGGGCTAAAAGCGAGGCCCATGATAAAAATGGCTAAACACCAAAAAACAAAAAGGTCAAGACCCTGTAAAGATTGAAAAAAATCAGGATTAGAAATGGCATAATAACCCAAGACGCTGCTTGAAACTAAAGGCAATGCCCCCATCCAAACAAGGTATAAAACTTCAATAATAATTTTGCGACTGAATGGCATGGGCTTGGGTTGGGCCAACAAAGATACATCAGTTTTCATAATGCAAGCCCTTTTCCCTACCTTTGCAACGCGTTTTGCGCATTAATTTCTTCAAATGAACATTGCTATTATTAAATATAATGCGGGTAATGTGGCTTCGGTCATGTATGCTTTAGATAGAATCGGGGCAAAATATACATGGACTGATGATGAAAAAGTAATCCAAGCCGCTGATAAAGTGATCTTTCCAGGAGTGGGTGAAGCAAGTACGGCCATGGCCTATTTGAAGGAGAAGAAATTAGATCAATTAATTCCCACGCTTAAGCAACCGGTATTGGCGACCTGCATTGGAATGCAATTATTATGTAAACATTCTGAGGAAAATAATACGGATTGTATGGGCGTTTTTGATGTAAACATTATACGTTTTCAATCGACCGCATTAAAAATTCCTCACATAGGCTGGAATTCCATCAAAGCACATGGTGAAAACGACCTCATGAAAGGCTTGAATGAAACAGAATTTGTCTATTTCGTTCACTCATTTTACGCGCCTGTTTATCAGGATACTTCGGCTATTTGTAATTATATACAGCCTTTTTCAGCGATGTTGCAAAAGGATAATTTTTTTGCGGCACAATTTCATGCTGAAATCAGTGGAAAAGTGGGCCAAAAAATCATACAAAACTTTTTAGATTTATAATCCATTATGTTCCAAATCATTCCAGCCATAGATTTAATTGAAGGCCAATGTGTCCGATTGACACAGGGTGATTATGCACAAAAAAAAGTGTACTCGTCGGATCCTCTAGAAGTAGCCAAGGCATTTGAGGGCGCGGGAATTAAGCGGTTGCACTTAGTGGATTTGGATGGAGCAAAGGCAAAAAAAATTATTAATATCCATGTTCTAGAGCGGATTGCCCAAGGGACTTCGTTACACATCGATTTTGGTGGTGGCGTTCAATCCGATGAAATGATCGACTTAGCCTTTTCGGCGGGGGCAGCTCAAATAACGGCAGGAAGTATTGCGGTTAAAAATAGGGACATGGTCATAGGTTGGTTCCAAAAATATGGAGCGGACAAAATCATTGTGGGCGCGGATGCTCACCATGAGCAGATCGCTGTTTCGGGTTGGCAAGAAAATTCAAATATTTCCATATTTGACTTCTTAACTGATTATGAGAATGCTGGAGCGCGCTACATTATTTCTACGGATGTAGCCAAAGATGGACTATTGCAAGGCCCCAGCTTTGAATTATATGAAAAAATACAAGCTCAGAATCCTAGTTTACACATCATCGCCAGTGGTGGAGTAGCGAGCATGGACGATTTGAATAAATTAAAAGAAATGAATCTTTTTGGCGTCATTGTGGGAAAGGCTTTTTATGAAGGCAGGATCACCTTAGATGAATTAGCTTCATTTTCAAATAACACCTTATGTTAACAAAAAGAATAATCCCCTGTCTTGATATTAAAGAAGGTAGAACCGTGAAGGGGACTAATTTTGTCGACTTGCGTGACGCTGGGGACCCGGTAGAACTAGGGGCATTTTATGCGGAAAATGGGGCGGATGAATTGGTTTTTTTAGATATCACGGCAACCATTGACAATCGAAAAACGCTGGTAGAATTAGTGCGACAGGTAGCCCGACAGGTTAACATTCCGTTTACTGTCGGCGGAGGAATAGGATCCATTGAAGACGTGTCGGCCTTATTAAATGCGGGAGCGGATAAAGTTTCGATTAATTCTTCTGCGGTTCGCCGACCGGGATTAATTGACGAGTTAGCATTACAATTTGGCTCACAATGCATTATTGTGGCGATAGACACTCGATTTGTGGATGGTGTCGATTGGGTACACACGCACGGAGGAAGAAATATAACAGCTATTAAAACCATTGAATGGGCGAAGGAGGTCGAGCAAAGAGGTGCAGGAGAAATTCTATTAACCTCCATGGATACGGATGGAACAAAAGCTGGATTTGCCAATCAATTAACGGCTGAAATATCTACAAACGCATCCATTCCCATCATTGCCTCGGGTGGTGCGGGAACGATGGAAGATTTTTACGACATATTTACGTTGGGAAAAGCGGATGCAGGATTAGCTGCCAGCATCTTTCACTTTAAAGAAATTGAAATTAATGCCTTAAAGAATTATTTGGCCAAAAAAGGAATTCCCATGCGGATTTAATAAATTCACAGATTATTAACGTTATGAACCAACAACCTGATTTTTCTAAGGGCCTAATTCCAGCCATTATTCAAGATGCCAAAACACAAAAAGTGTTGATGCTAGGCTACATGAATGAAGAGGCTTATCTTAAAACGATCGCAGAAAAAAGGGTAACTTTTTTTTCTCGATCAAAAAATCGCTTGTGGACTAAGGGGGAAACCTCTGAAAATTATTTAGGGGTAGTCAATATCCTCGTGGATTGTGATCAAGACACGATTTTAATTCAAGCAAATCCAGAGGGGCCGACCTGTCATACGGGAGCAGATACTTGTTTCAATGAGTCCAATCAAGATAATGCGGCATGGTTAGATTACTTAAAGCATGTCATTCGGTCTCGGAAAAATGAAACCGCTGAGAAATCATATACTGCCTCTTTGTTCCAAAAAGGCACGCATAAAATTGCCCAAAAAGTGGGAGAAGAGGCTGTTGAATTAGTGATAGAAGCCTTAATGAAGAATGACGATTTGTTCAAAGGTGAGGCCGCTGATTTAATCTTTCACCTATTAGTCTTGTTGGAAGACCGAGGAATCGGCCTGGAAGAAGTCATTAAATTGCTACAAGAAAGACATCAAAAATAATATGATCGGATTTATTATACGCTATATCGTTATTGCCGTCATTGTGATGGTTATACCCAGATATCTTAAGGGAATCACGGTAGATGGATTTACGGTAGCGCTTTGGGTAGCCTTGGCAATGGGATTTTTGAATTCTTTTGTCAAGCCCGTTCTTAAAATAATCAGTTTCCCGATCACATTTATCACCCTAGGTTTATTCTCCTTGGTCATCAATGTGGGACTTGTATATTTAGTCGCACATTACATCACTGGATTTCATGTGACAGGATTTATCGCCCCGCTAATTTTCAGTTTTATTCTTGGAATCACGAATAGCTTGGTTGGCCTATTCACGAAATAGATCCAATTAATCCGGCAAACCATTTTGAAAGGTAATTTCAGTCGCTAAGCCAATCGCCGAAAAACGGAAAGCCATGGTTTTTGCTTGGGAAGGATTGGTGATTTTGATACATTGCTCACCTTTTTCTAGAAAATAAATATAATATTCTTGGTTTCGGTCGGCTAATTGCTGGATATCGGGTTTTCCTAAAATATCTTCTACATCATTAGAGCTGACCGCTTTCCAAGTCATCTTATTGGTCTTTAGCCATTCCATTTGCTGCAGTCGATCTCCTTTACAGGCACCACGATCATTTTTAAATAATGCCACATCTAGGCCATTTAAATCTGGTTTATGAGTACAAGAGGCTAGTAGAAAAATAATAAAAAGAGATAGGAATGCGGCTTTCATAAATATTTTGTAAAATACAAAAGTAAAGAATTGTACGTAAATTGGGTCATTATTTCGATTATATGAACATTCTAATTTGCCCAGATAAGTTTAAAGATTCCCTCACGGCCCAACAAGTTTGTGAGGCTTTAGAAATTGGCATAAAAAGACGAAGGCCCAAATCCGTAATTCAGTTGATGCCCTTAGCAGATGGAGGAGAAGGCACTTTAGAAGTCATTAAAACCATTCATGGTGGGGAATGGATTCAAAAAAAGGTGAATGATCCTTTGTTTAGACCCATTGAGGCCAACTACCTATGGCTGGCTGACCAAAAAATAGCCTACATCGAAATGTCACGAGCTTCTGGCATAGAGCTTTTAAAAACCAAAGAAAGAAATCCTTATTTAACCAGCACGTTTGGAACGGGAGAACTCATTCTGGATGCCATTGAAAAAGGGGCCACCGAAATAGTTTTAACGATTGGCGGATCAGCTACCAATGATTCCGGAATCGGTATGGCAGCCGCTCTAGGATTTAAATTTTTAAATAAAGACCATGAAGAACTAAAGGCAGTAGGCGAAAGTTTGCCCATCATCGACTCCATTATTCCTAGCCCATTGCTAAGTAAAATCCATTCAATAAAGTTTAAAGTAATTACCGACGTACAAAATCCATTAGCCGGAAAAGAAGGTGCCGCCCATGTTTTTGCCAAACAAAAAGGAGCAAATGCAAAAATGATTAAATATTTAGACAAAGGTCTAATTAATATACAAAAATTAATTGGCCAAACAGAAAAAGGGGTCATTGGCGAGATGAAAGGTGCTGGCGCTGCGGGCGGCTTAGGTGCGGGAGCCATCTATTTTTTACAGGCTGAAATCGCGATGGGAGCAGAATGGTTATTAACTAAAATTCACTTTGACCGAGCAGTAAAAAAGGCCGATTATATCATTACGGGAGAGGGCAAAATAGATGGACAAACCTGGGGAGGTAAATTAATTTCGCAGGTAATTGCTCGTTGCGATAAACAATTCAAACAAGCCATTCTAGTTTGTGGAGTTTTTGAGGATCCGGAAAAACTGCCGATATTTTTTGATTCGAAGGAGGTTTACTCGGTCCTATCTAAAGCGAAAAATGCGAAAGATTCGATGATAAATGCAGCCATCTACTTAGAACAATTGGGGGAAGAAATAGCCCTAAAATATCTATAGAGCGGCCAATTTTCGACCCGCTTCTTCCAGCATGGCATCGTCTTTAGCAAAACAAAACCTCAATATCTTATCCTCAGGTGGGGTTTCATAAAAAACAGAAACTGGGATGGAAGCTACTTTTAATTCTTTGGTATAACGGTCGGCTAGGTCAACATCCTTTTCATCAGTTATCGCGCTATAATCTAAGCATTGAAAAAAGCTTCCGTGGCTTGGTAAAATTTTCCATCGAGAATTCACGAAAAAACTGGCAAATAAATCGCGTTTTTTTTGATAAAACGAATTTAATGGAAGGTAATTATTGGGATCTTTTAAGTACTCAGCCAGCGCATATTGCAAAGGGGTAGCACTAGAGAAAGTAACCCACTGGTGCAATTTTCGAAATTCCGCCGTTAGAAATGGAGGGGCTAGGCAATAGCCCATTTTCCAACCGGTTACATGAAAAGTTTTGCCAAAAGAACCACAAACAAAACTTCTTTTTCTCAATTCAGGATGCAACAAAACACTCGCATGCGAGGCACCGTCAAAAACGATATGCTCATATACTTCATCTGAAACAATTAAAATTTGGGTTCCTTTAATTATTTCGGCAAAAGCATCTAAATCCGATGGATCCCAGATCGAGCCCGTTGGATTATGTGGCGAATTAACCATAATCGCCTTCGTTTTAGGCGTAATATGGCGAGCTAATTCATCCCAATCGATCTTATAACCATTAGACGCTTTTAACGAAATATGAATAGGAATTCCACCGGCTAATCGGACTATGGGATCATAGGCATCATAGGAAGGATCAAACATGATTACCTCGTCGCCCGGAAAAACGCAACAATGTATCGAAGCAAAAATAGCTTCAGTCGCTCCTGAAACTACGGTCACTTCCGTGTTGGCATCGAGCGAAATCCCATAAAATGATTCCGTTTTAGCAGCAATACTGCTTTTTAGGACTGGAACGCCGGCCATGGGCGCATATTGATTGTGTCCTTTGGAATAAAATTTAACTAGATCTTGCAACGCATCAGAGCAATCAAAACTCGGAAAGCCCTGAGCCAAATTTAAAGCCCCCTCATCTGAGGCCATTTGAGACATTTTGGTGAATATAGTCGTTGCGACAAAAGGTTGCTTAGATGGAAATGTGATCATGCTGCTAATTTATACAGGGTTCGCCATCATACCAAACTTGCTGGATAATGAGGTCATCTGAAAAATGGATGAAACAAGCTCGTTTACCCACCTCAATGCTGCCTAAATCTTGGCCTAGGTTTGCCACTTGAGCCGGGTAAATAGTGGCCATTCGAATCGCTTCTTCCAAAGGAATATTTGCTTTTTCAACGCAATTTTGAATGGCTTGTTGCATCGTCAAACTAGACCCTGATAATGTACCCGCATCATTGGTAAATCGGCCATTTGTCTGCGAAAAAAAATAAGGACCAGACACATCATTTGTCACGGCATCCGTAATTAAAAACAGGCGATCGCCTTTAAGCTTTTTGGCTAATTTAACTGATTCGAAATCGCAATGCAGGCCGTCGACAATAATACTCGTCCACGCATTGGAGGAAAAACTAGCCCCTACGATCCCCAAAGCCCTACTTTGCCATTGGGACATGGCATTAAACAAATGGGTGATTCTTGAAATTCCCTTTTCGAGAGCTCCCATTGCTTGATCAAAACTCGCTTCAGAATGCCCAATAGAAACCATGATGGGACTGTCCACTAATCGATCCAAAACTACAGATTCAAACATTTCTGGGGCAATGGTTAGGTAGGTCGGCAAGCCATCGGTCTCGGCAATTAACGACTCAATAAAAGCCATATCCGGCTTTTGAATAAATTCTTCTTGGTGTGCACCCCGACGAACCGGATTAAAAAAAGGTCCTTCTAAATGTAAGCCGACAAGTCCTTTCCCTTGGTAATTTTTACAAGCTTGGATCGCTTGTGACATCGTATTTTTTGGCGAACAGTTGAGTGTAATTTGAAATGCAACCGTTCCCGTTTTAATATGTTCCTCAAATGTTGACGTAATGCATTCGGTTTTCGCTTGGTTTGAAAATAATTTTCCGCCTCCTCCATACAACTGAAGGTCTATAAATCCAGCGCATAAAAAGCCATTTTTAGCTCCCCCACCATCGCCTGGAGCAATCTTTGCAATCCTGCCGTCCTCGATGACAATCGACTTATCTCGAATCCATTCTGAACCGGTAAAAATTTTGTCAAATCTGATTTCTTGCATACCTATTAATATCCTGCGGCCTGCCCATCTTTCCTAGATTCTGTTCCGCCAAAATATACTTTTCGGATTGGGTCATAGCGGATGCATTGGTATCCCCCATAAATTCCATTCAAATAACCTACTTGGTGTCCTTTCTGCAAAAGCTCACGTATTATTTCATAAGGATATCCACTTTCTAGCGTAATCATACCGCCTGTTGGCTCCATGATCTCCCCCGTAGGCTCCGAGGAACCCTCATGATTAATTCTAGGAAAGTCGCCAGCCTCTTGAACATTCATGCCAAAATCCACGACATTCATCACAATTTGCGTGTGGCCCATCGGCTGATAAGCTCCACCCATCACGCCAAAAGACATGATTGGCTGTCCATCCTTGGTCATAAAAGCCGGGATAATCGTATGGAATGGCCTTTTCCCAGGAGCATAAGTATTATTCTCCCCCTCATTCAGACTATACATTTCTCCGCGATCTTGAAACATAAATCCAAGGCCATCTGGCATCATGCCGGAACCAAAACCCCGATAATTACTTTGAATTAATGAGACCATGTTTCCATCTTTGTCGGCCACCGTTAAATAAATCGTATCGCCATCTTTTAAAGCAGGGTTTCCGGCATCGAAGTGTCTTGATGCGCGATTTGGATTGATCAACTTGCGTCTTTCGGCAGCATATTCTTTGGAAATTAAACTTTTTACGGGGATTTTGGCAAAGTCCATATCGGCGTAATACTTGGCTCTATCTTCAAAAACCAATTTTTTAGCCTCCGTAAATAGATGAATATGTTCCGCGCTTCCCACCTTGATTTTAGAAAAATCATATCCTTCTAAGATATTCAACATCTGTAAAGCTGCTATTCCTTGGCCATTGGGCGGCAATTCCCACACATCATAGCCTCGGTAATTAACGGAAACTGGATCAATCCAGGTAGAAGTATGCGAAGCTAAGTCTTCATAACTCAAAAATCCCCCATTTTTTTTCATGAAAGCATCCATGGTTTTGGCCATATCCCCTTTGTAAAAAATATCTCGGCCTTCTTTTCCTAGACGCTCTAAAGTATTGCCTAAATTCGGATTCTTAAAAATATCTCCTTCTCCAGCCACCTTGCCATTTGGATAATAGTGCTTATCCACATTTGGATATTTACCATAATTCGCCTGAACCCTAGTTAAGGCAGAAGCGAATTCTCCATGCACAGGAAAGCCATTTCTTGCATAAGAAACCGCCTTTTCTAAGACCTTAGACATCGGCATTGAGCCAAACTTTTTGTGTAATTCAAACCAGGCGTCCACGCAACCTGGAACACTGACAGGCAATGGACCAGTGGAAGGAATATATTTGAGGCCTCGCTTTTTAAATTCGGCTAAGGTCAATGATTTGGGTGATCTTCCCGATCCATTTAACCCATATAGTTTTTTGGTTTTAGCATCCCAAACAATGGCAAATAAATCTCCGCCAATGCCATTCACATGCGGCTCCACAACACCTTCCATCGCATTTGCAGCGATCGCTGCGTCAATGGCATTGCCACCCGCCTTTAACACATCGAGGGCCACTTGGGTAGATAAGGGATGTGAAGTTGCCGCCATTCCATTCTGAGCGATTACTTGAGATCTAGTCGCCCATAATTTTCCATAAGGTCTATCCTGTGAAAAAAGTGCGAAAGGCAATAATAAAAATAGTAAATAGTACTTCATAGTAAATCAGTTTTTGTACCTCTAAGATAATTTAAATTCCCTAGGATTACCAAATTAAGTAAGCTAAGCCTAAAAACCATCAAGAGTTAAGAAATAAATTAGCCCCTAAAATGGCTCCCAATTAAAACAAAAATCCCACTCAAATGTTTGAGCGGGATTTTGAATTTTAACCCAAATAAACAATTTAATTACTCCATTTTTGTTTAATCCGTTCCGAAATATAATACATACAAGGAACGATGATTAACGTCAAGATGGTTGAAAAAGTTAATCCAAAAATGATGGTCCAAGCAAGAATCCCCCAAAAGACAGCGGAATCAGAGCCTATAAATATGTGTGGATCTAGCTCGGTAAACAAGGTGGTAAAATCAATGCTCAGGCCTAGCGCTAGTGGAATAAGTCCCAAAACAGCCGCAGATGCAGTTAATAAAACCGGCGTTAAGCGGATACCACCACCCTCAATAATCGCTTCCTTCAAATCGTACCCACGTTTTAACCTAAGTTCTTCAATAAATTCAATGAGCAAAATTCCATTTTTAACTACGATACCTGCTAAGGCGATGACCCCCACTCCGGACATGATGATCGAAAAGGTCATCCCAAAAGCCATAAAGCCTAACAACACACCGATCAACGATAATAATATCGTGGCAAAAATAATGAGTGGCTTAACGGCAGAATTAAATTGGGTGGCCAGAATTAAATAAATCAAAATCAATGCGGCTAGGAATGCCATCCCTAAGAATGAACCTGCTTCTTTTTGGTCTTCTTGCTCACCCCCCATTCGAATTTTATAACCTTGAGGAACATCTAAGGACTCAAATAAGGTAGTCAGCTCCCCTACAATTTCATTGGCATTGTATCCCTGTACCACATCAGAACCTAGGGTAATAACACGCTCCTGATTTTTCCTGTTGATCTGACTAAACGACGTAGCATAGTGGATATCAGCAATGGAGTTCAAAGGAACTTGGCGTAAAGAACCGCCCATATTCATATCGCGGTAGGTAATATTCATCGAAAGCAATTTCTCAATCTGATTTCTCGAATCGCCTTTTAATCTTAGTTGGATTGGATACTCATCCTTTAAGTCACGAAATTTAGAAATCTCACTACCAAACAATCCTGTTCGAATCGCCATAGCCACCTGAGCGGAAGAAATACCCTCACGAGACGCTTTTTCACGATTCACATCTATGATAATTTCAGGCTTATTGGTCACCAAGTCAGACTTCAATTCTTGAATTCCTTGAACATCGGCTTTAATGATTGTTTGACGAACTTTCTTTTCTAAATCTTGAAGAATCGTAAAATCATCTCCGGCAATTTCGATCGAAATTGGTTTCCCTGTAGGCGGCCCATTGCTTTCTCGTTCAATCGCCATTTCAACACCCGGAATAGGATTGCTAAAAAATTCCTTTTGAATTTTATTTAACACTTCACCTGTTTTAATTCCATCGCGCAATTGCAATTTCTCAAAGGCGATTGTGACTTTGCTCTTATGAGGAGTAGCGCCACGGTCAGGGTTCATCGGATCTCCCGCATTTTTACCCACGTTGGAAATCACAGAGTTAACAATTTTGGCGTAACCCTCTTTTTTGATGAATGCAAAAACCCGATTCTCAATCACTTTCGTTATGGAGTCCGTGACCACCGCATCTGTACCAATTGGGTTTTTAGAATATATATAAATATAATCTGGATCACCTGAAGGGAAAAAGACCACTTTAGGTTTTACAATGCCCATCAAGACGAAGGTAAATACCAATAATAAAAACGCGGCCAGAGTGACAAAAATAGATCTTTTCCCGGTTAGGACCCATGAAATCAATCGGCGATAATTATTTTTAAAGGCAGGCAAAGCCGTTTCTTGGAATGGAACCACCCACTTAGGCGTAATCACAAAATGATTGAACACGTACAATAAAAGAGCAAAAACAAAGAAATTACCAAAGCCAAAGTGCCCTAGCCCAAAACCAATCACATATCCAAAAATAGCCAAGCTTAAAAGGATAAATACCGTCCTGCGTATGTCCGCAAATTTTGGAGCTTTTACATCATTTACCTCCTCATCATGTCGTTTCATAAAAGAAACGGCAAAAACTGGGTTCATCACATAGGCCACAAAAAGAGAGGCAAATAAGGTGATAATTAACGTGATAGGCAGGTATTTCATAAATTCACCTACAATACCAGGCCAGAAAAGCAAAGGTAAAAATGGGGAAATCGTTGTTAAAGTACCTGTCAAAACAGGAACAAAAACTTCCGAAGCAGCTAATTTAACGGCCTCGACAATCGTCAATTTCTTAAAATTATTGAATAGCCTATGTGAATTTTCAATGACCACAATGGCGTCATCCACCACAATTCCCAAGCCTAATAAAAACCCAAAAAGAACAATGGTATTTAAGGTGAAATCCAAACTGGGCATAAAGAGGAAGGCCAATAAAGCGGAAAGAGGAACAGAAAGTCCAACAAACACCGCATCTCGAACACCCATAAAGAACATCAATACGATTACCACAAACAAGAATCCAAGGATTACTGTATTGATCAAATCTGCTAAGTCGCCGCGCGTCCGTTCGGAAGAATCCGCCGTAACCGTCACGACTAAACCACTTGGAAATCTTGTTTTCTTAAATTCTTCAATCGTCTTTTCGATGCGATCCGCGGCTTCAATTAAATTGGCTCCACCCCTTTTGATCACGTTCAGCGTAATCACGGACTTGTTGTTTAGTCGAGCAAAATCCTGCTTTTCTTCATAACTATCGACCACCTCGGCCACATCTTTCAACCTAACTCGGGCCCCCGTAGATGACCCTACAATCAAATTGGCTAATTGGTCCACCGACTTTAATTCCCCGGTAACCCGTAGGGAACGGCGAACGCCATTAACCGCTAAATCTCCTCCTGAAATATTAACATTTTCTCCTTGAACAGCATTTTGGATATCATAAAAAGTCAAGCCATAACTCTGCATTTTATACAGGTCCAAATTGACCTGAATCTCCCTTTTCAAAGCTCCCAAAATATCCACTCGATTAATTTCAGGCATCCCCTCAATTTCATCCTGCAAATCTTCCGCATACTTCTTCAACTTATCCAACGGATAATCCCCAGCGATGTTTACATTCATAATAGGGAACTCGGAAAAATTAATTTCCGCAACTGAAGGCTCGCGAGTTAAATCTTTAGGGAGATCGCTGATGGCTTTATCCACCGCATCTTGCGTTCTCTGCTTCGCGATGGGAACCGACACATCTGTATTAAATTCGACAATAATCACAGAAATATCTTGGAGTGCGTTCGATTTTACTCGCTTAACTCCTGTAATCGATTTGATTTGTTTTTCAATCGGCTTATTGATTACATTCTCAATATCCGAGGGCGTAGTTCCTGCATATACCGTCTGAATAACCATTTGAGGTACAACGATATCAGGGAATTGCTCTTTGGGAAGGCTGGAATAAATCCCAAAACCCGCCACAAAAATGATGAATGTAAAAATGTAAACGGTGGTTCGATTTTGAGCCAACCAGCCCACCATATTATATATAAAGCCTTTGCCTTCGGGCAATTGCTCGTTTTTTGAATTTTTTTCCATGCTAAGAATTATTTGGAATTAAAATGAAATTGATTGGCCATCCACTAATTCTTGGAATCCTTGAGTTATGACTAAATCGCCTGCCTGAAGCCCCGTAAGAATTTCAGCTTGTCCATTAAAAGTAAGCCCAATGGTTACTGGGCGAGCCTTGGCAATTTTCTTACCATTTTCCTCAACCGCCACGTAAACCAAATTACCTTTCTCGGTTTTTTGGATTATGTTCTCACTGACCACTAATGCGTTTGATTTGGATGAGTCGTTGATGTTGATGACGGCCAACTGGTTTGGTTTTAAATCCCCGGCGTTTGGAATTTTAGCCTCCACATCAAAAGTTCTAGTTAACGGATTAACCATTTTAGAAACCAAAGAAATTCGAGCTGAAACCTCCTTATTAATATCTGGAAATTTGATGACAATAGGATCGCCTGTTTTTACCGTACCCACATAAGAATCCGCAATTTTAACCATCACTTTTAAATTGCCTAAATTGACAATTTGGACGATTGGCAAGCCTGGTGCTGCCATCTCCCCCGCTTTTTGTCTAACTAATTCGATCGTTCCTGAAATGGGCGCCACTACTTTAGATAAACCTAATTGGGCCTGTAGCGTAACTAATCTTTTTTCTAAAGATTCCTTATTTGATTTTGCGCTAATAAATTGGACTTCAGTCCCAATTTGCTGATCCCAAAGCGTTTTTTGCTTGTCGAATAGGGTTTTTGCTAGGGCCAACTGGTGTTTCACTTCTTCCATGGACTCTTTCAAAATGTTATTATCTAGGGTTGCGATCAATTGCCCCTTGCTGATACTTTGGCCAACTACCACAGGCAATGAAAGAATCATTCCACCCGTCTGAGGGCTCACTAAAACCGTATTTTCAGCGATTACATTTCCTTGGGCTTCCACAAAATGCTTGAAAGTTTGAGGACTAACTGGGCTAACAACCACAGCGATCACTTTTAAATTTTCGCCTGATTCCACTTTGCCCATGGTTTTTTCCAAGGCAATTATTTTTGCATTAATTTCCTTAGCTTGATTTTTCAAATCGGCTAATTCTTGTTTTTTGTCAACGGACTTGTTGCATGAGGCAACGATTAAAATTCCACTTAGGAGGATGATTAATTTTTTCATGAGGGTTTGTTATAAATCTTATTAGTCAATATATAAAGTACCATTTGCCTTTTCTAGCTCAACTTTAGCGATAAGGGCATTGTACAAAGAAGTAAAATAATTAGCTTGAGATTCTTTAATTGATGATTCTGCATTCAGAACTTCTAGGTTTGATCCAACACCTTGTTGGTATTTCACACGAGTGACGCGAGAAATTTCATTTGCCAACATCAGATTTGCTTTTTGTTGTTTCAACGATTCCAAAGAATTCTTCAAAGTAATCACCGATTGAGACCGTTGGAAATCAATCGAAGACTTCAACAAATCAAAACTTTGACGAACCTTTTGAAGGTTATTGGCTGATTGGACTGCCTTGTACTTTTTAGAATTACCGTCAAAAATCGGGATTTGAAGAGATACGGAAATAGCTGCATTATCAAACCATTGCTTCTTTAATAAATCACCAAAAGCGTTCGCCCCCGCATTATATCCATAATTAGCATTTAGTAATAGTCGGGGCAAATAGCCCGACTTAACTAATTTCAAATCGAATTCTGCCAAATTTTCCTGCGTTTTCAAAATGGAGTATTCAATTCGGTTGGCATAGTTGAAAGGTCCAGCTAAATCAGTCAAATTATTTTGCAATTCGATTTGTTCCAATGTGACACTTAAGCGAATCGGCTCTTCCATCGGATATCCCATTTGGAATTTCAAAAGCGAGTAGGACATTTCTTGAAGTCGGTATACATTTTCTAATTCCGTCTTTAAGTTATTTGCTTGGACATCTAATCGCTGAACATCAATCTTTTCTACAAACCCTTGCGCGTTCAAAGCACGAGTTTCTTTCAATAGAGAATCTAAACGGCTAACATTCACTTGCAATAATTGCATGCGCTTGTCATTCACTAAAATTCCATAATATGCTTTAGTCACATTTTCGGCCACTTGCTGCTTGGATTGAGTCACACCCTTCACAGAAAGATCTTTGTACACTTGGGATGCTTTTAAGCCCAATAAATAAGTTCCGTCGAAAACGAGTTGGCTCATCGATACATTGGCAAATCCAGAATTTTCCACACCAAATTTTGCGGCAATCAATTCTCCTTCTGCGGCAGCGGGGTTAAAAATTTTTGCTGGAATAAATACACGTTGCAAAATCAGGTTATTCACAAATTGCACCCCACCGTTAACTTGGGGCAAACCCATTGCTTTAATTTCATTGATTTTAGCTCCTGCATTTTGCAAATCAATTTGGCTATTCTTCACCTGCACATGATGAATGATGGAATAGTCTATCGCTTCTTTTAAGCTAAAGGATTGCGCCAGGCTTCCAAAAGAAATTAAAAAGGAAAAGCCGACAAAAATATTTCTTAGGCGGATCATAAGGGTAAATTGTTTTGGTAAGATGTGTAAAGTGTTAAACCTTTTTCGGT
>CAMARL010000005.1 GCA_945860325.1 Spirosoma fluviale
GTATACACACAACGGTAACATAAAATACAGCGATTCATATGCAATTGAATGTTGGGCCCCAAGTCCGTCGGCTCAAACGTATTTCTCTCCTCAGCAGTACGGGTATTTGAAACCCCATGCTCAAAAGAAAAATCTTGTAAATGACACTCGCCCGCCTGATCACAAACTGGACAGTCTAATGGATGATTCAATAATAAAAACTCAACAATACCACGTCTAGTTTCAAGCACTTCTTCGTTGATCGTGTTTTCCACAATCATACCCTCTTGAACTTGGGTTAGACAGGCAGGAACTAATTTGGGCATCGGCCTCGGATCCTTTTCAGAACCTGCCGTCACCTTCACTAAACATCCTCTACATTTACCACCAGAAGCCTTTAATGGCTCATAATAGCACATGGCCGGAGGTGCAATCTCAGGTCCAATTTGTCGGGCCGCCTGCATAATAGTCGTTCCCTGTTCTACCTCTAACGTGATATTATCTATCGTTACTTTCATTTTTACTTATTTTAAACCCATATTTTGCCAACGTTCCAAAAAACGTTCTGCTGAATATTCTAATGATCTATTTTTTAATTCTAAAGTCATTTCCTTTTGAGCGTTTACATCCGTCTCAAGCCATTTCAATATACAATCTCTCGCCTCCTCTTCCTCTAGATATCCCACTAACATGTCAGGGAAATCTTGTAAAAAATCACTTATTCCACCACTGCCCTTAAAACCCACCAAAGGTTTTTCGTGAAATGCCGCCTCCAGCATAACCAATGGAAAGGGGTCTTCTCTTGACGATAAAAAAAACAAATCCAGCGCCTCAAAATAGGGTTTTGAATCCAATTTCTGAGGAACTAAATGCACTTGTTTTCCCTCTTCCCAATGCTCCTTTTCAGCCTTTAATTCCGCTGAAAAAACATTATCTCCCACACCCAACCAAATAAAATGCACCTTTGGTATTTTGCGAATAACCTGTCGGGCCACCCGAATAAATATATCAGTACCCTTTCTCCATTCTGCTAATCCACAACCTAAAACCACTAATGCGTCGGCTGGAATTCCTAATTGCTCCCGAACCTGAACCCTGCGATCTGAACGATTTTTAGGAATTTCAATGATGGGTGGCAATAATAATGTTCGCTCAGCAGGCACATTAAATTTGTCAATAAGCAAATGGTTTACCTGCTCCGAAACGCCAAAAACCATACTTACCTTTTGTGACAAAAAATGCATATCCTTTTCGGAAGCATACATGGTCAACGAAAAATTAAGTTCATGTACATAAGCCCCAAAAGGAATTTTCATTCCCTGTAATTGCTGCAATAAACTTAAAGAAGCCACCGTATTACCCAGGATTAGACTAAATTTTTCACGCCTAAAGTCCTTCAGCATGGATGCAATCTCTGGCCTATTTGGTTCCCGATCTGCCCGATCCTCACGTTTGAGAAAAGGTAATTTTTTATACATCTTTTCAATCTTGTTAGGACCCTTTCGCCACACCCAAACCTTCGCACACTGCTCATATTGAGGTAATAGGTCCCCTCCTTTTTCCAACAACAAATAATTCTTTTTACCTCTACCTGCCTCCGCTTTTAGCCAATTCAATAACACTATTTGCGCTCCCGCACCATTCGCATCATGACCGACAAACAGAATTTTCGAAGTCATTGGTTTGTTTATTGGGCCCAACTAGCATCTGGTCGCATGTAAACAGCGCCAGGCTGAATCGCTAACTCAGGATGCTCAATGTGCCATTCAAACTCATCTCTAAAATGTTTAATCGCAGCAGCCACCGGCCATGCAGCCGCATCTCCTAAGGGACAAATCGTATTTCCCTCTATCTTTTTGGCCACATCTACCAATAAATCAATATCCTCTTTTCTTCCTTTGCCATGCTCAATCCGATAAATCACCTTATCCATCCAGCCTGTTCCCTCTCGACAAGGCGAACATTGACCACAGGATTCATGGTGATAAAAACGAGCAAATGTCAATGTATTATGCACAATGCAAGTAGTTTCATCCATGACAATAAAACCGCCAGAACCCAACATCGTTCCCGTGGCAAATCCACCGTCCGATAAGGATTCATAGGTCATTAATCTCTTCTCCCCGTCGACCGTATTCAAAATCATTTCAGCGGATAAAATAGGTACCGATGAACCACCTGCTACCACAGCTTTCAACTTATGTCCCTCACGAATTCCACCACACCATTCATCCGAATAAATAAAATCTTCCACCGTGATTCCCAACGGAATTTCATATACCCCTGGCTTACGAATATGACCTGACGCTGAAATTAATTTGGTACCCGTACTTCTTCCCACGCCAATGGCCGCATACGCATCACCCCCATGATTTATGATCCATGAAGTAGCCGCAATCGACTCCACATTGTTTACCACCGTAGGGCACTGCCAAACACCTTTGACTGCAGGAAAAGGAGGTTTAATCCGAGGATTACCTCTTTTGCCCTCCAATGATTCCAACAATGCCGTTTCTTCCCCACAAATATAGGCACCTCCACCAGGCTGAATATAAAGATCTAAATCATAGCCAGATCCCAAGATATTTTTACCCAAATACCCCTTATCATATGCCTCTTGAATCGCTTTTTCCAAAATGTGAATGACATACATCAACTCACCTCGCACATAGATATAGGAGGTATTGGCCCCCAAAGCAAAACTTGAAACAATCATTCCCTCAATCAAGGTATGCGGAGATTTCCACATCAAATAATGATCCTTAAATGTTCCAGGCTCAGACTCATCTGCATTACACACCAAATAACGAGGAACTCCCTCCGGCTTAGCCAAGAAAGACCACTTCATCCCTACCGGAAAACCAGCTCCCCCACGACCTCGTAAACCCGACTTTTTTACCTCTTCCGTCACCTCATCCGGTGTCATTTTTTTAATCGCCTTTTCAACCGCCTGATAACCCCCATGTTTGCAAAAAACATCGATGGTTTCGATCCCTGGTACGTCTATATGTTCTGTTAATATTTTCATTCCTGCCTATTTACTAAGTTCATCTATAATCTGATCCACCTTCTCTGCCGTTAATTGCATATAAAACTTTTCTTTAATTTGAAATACAGGACCCCAACCACAAGCCGCCAAACACTCCACTTCCTTAATCGTAAACTTGCCATCAGTAGTCGTTTCTCCCGTCTGAATTCCCAAACGTTTTTTCAAATAATCATATACTTCCACGCCCCCCATTAGACAACATGGACCCGTTCGGCAATATTCAATCACATGCTTGCCAACAGGCTCCAAATGAAACATCGTATAAAAAGAAGCCACTTCATACACTTCCACAGGAGCAATTGAAAGCAAAGAAGCCACATAATCCATCACCTCAGGACTACACCAATTCCATTCAGCTTGAGCCAAATGCAAAATAGGAAGTATCGCAGATTTATGCTTTCCCTCCGGATAACGCTTCATTATTTTTTGAACCAATTCCAGCGTCTCCGCCGGAAAACTCATTGTATTTTTCACTTCCATGTATTAAGTATCTAACTCTCCAGCAATCACATTCATAGACGACATCGTGACAATCGCATCTGAAAGCGAAGAACCCTTGACCATCTCAGGGAACGCTTGGTAATAAATAAATCCCGGACGTCTAAACTTCAATCGATAAGGTGTCCGGCCCCCATCTGATACTAAATAAAAACCTAATTCTCCATTTCCACCCTCGACCGACTGATATACCTCACCCACCGGCGCATCAATCTCCCCCATCACAATTTTAAAATGATAAATTAATGCCTCCATATTTTTATATACCTCCTCTTTTGGCGGCAAATAATAATGGGGTGCATCTGCATGATATGGTCCCTCAGGAAGATTATCCATGGCTTGTTGGATGATGCGCAAACTCTGCCACATCTCCTCCTCGCGCACTAAAAAACGATCATAGGTATCTCCCTTCGTTCCCACCGGCACGTCAAATTCAAAATCTTCATACGATGAATAAGGATTCAAAGAACGAACATCATAATCGACGCCCGCAGCTCTTAAATTTGGCCCCGTAAATCCATAATTCAACGCCCTCTCTGCGGAAATAGCTCCCACATTTTGAGTGCGATCCATGAAAATACGATTGCGCATGACCAAGCCCTCAAATTCCTTTAACCCTTTAGGCAATCCGGCCAATAAAACATGTATTTTTTCAATGGCTACCTTAGATAAATCACGCTCCATGCCACCAAAACGCCCCATATTGGTCGTCAATCGGGCCCCGCATAACTCCTCATAAATTTCATAAATGTGCTCTCTCCACTGATAGACATACAAGAAACCCGTTAAAGCTCCTGTGTCCACTGCCAAAATCGAGTTACACACAATGTGATCCGCTAATCGAGCTAACTCCATCATGATCACCCGAATGTATTGAGCACGCTTAGGGACTTCAATTCCTAATAATTTTTCAACCGTCAAATGCCAACCCATGTTGTTGATCGGCGAAGAACAATAATTCATCCGATCCGTCAACGTAGTGATTTGGTAAAATGGACGTCGCTCAGCAATTTTCTCAAAGGCCCGATGTATATATCCAACCGTTTGTTCAGCATCCACAATGGTTTCCCCATCCATCGTCAAGATATTTTGAAAAATACCATGCGTGGCTGGATGTGTAGGCCCTAAATTAAGTGTCGACAAATCATTCACATAAGGACCACCCTTTTGAGTTTTATCTAAACCGACATTTGGACTATTTACTAAGGCTATTTCAGACATAAAAATTTATCAATAAGTAGGATTATCTACCAAACATTTCATCAATCTTATCATTGCGCGTCGCATCCTCTAACGGATATTCTTTGCGCATCGGGTGGTAATCCATATCATCTACATTTAAAATACGTATCAAATTAGGATGACCTTCAAAAATAATTCCATAAAAATCAAAGGCTTCCCGCTCCATCCAATTGGCCGCCGCATACAAACCCGTCAGCGTAGGAAAATTAGGAGCCTCTACAGGCGCATATGCCTTGATCCACAAACGCACATTATTCTCTAAACTGTGTAAATGATATACAACGCCTAACTCCTGACCTTTCGCTTCCGGAAAATGTATCCCCGCTAAATCGGTCAAAAACTGAAACTTTAAAACAGGATCTGCATACAAAAAATGCATCATAGGAACGATATTGTCCGCATGAGTGGTCAACTGAAGAATCCCATGAGATTCCCCTATGCCGTACACCGCATCCTCCCCGAAGGTCTTCTGAAGCGCCTCAATGATTTGTTGGTTATTCAATTTTTCCATATCCCTCCCTTATTCAATTCCGTATGAAGCCAACAAAGCCTTGTATTCTGGCATGTTCCTCCTGCGAGTGCTCTCCTTTTTTGCCAATTCTTGAATTTGCATGAAGCCATCCAAAATCTGCTCCGGACGTGGGGGGCAACCCGGTACATAAACATCCACAGGGATGACTCGGTCAATGCCCTGTAAAACCGAATAGGTATCAAAAATTCCTCCAGAACATGCACAAGCACCTACGGATAAAACCCAACGAGGTTCCGCCATTTGTAAGTAAACCTGCTTAAGCACGGGAGCCATTTTCTTAGCAATCGTTCCCATGACCATCAATACATCCGCTTGGCGTGCAGAAAAACTAAGTCGTTCCGCCCCAAAACGTCCAATGTCATAATGCGAAGCCATGGTCGACATAAATTCGATGCCACAACAAGAGGTCGCAAATGGCAAAGGCCAAAGCGAATTCGCTCTGGCCAGTCCCACCAATGAATCTAAACTTGTCGCAAAAAAACCTTGTCCCTCTAATCCCGGTGGCGATTCCACCATACTTATGTTTGAATTACTCATATCAACTAGATGCTGTCTTGAAATTAATAAACCATCAATTCGTTTGAAAGTTTATTTTTCCCAGTTTAAAATTCCTTTTTTAATTACATAAATAAAACCTGCCATTAGCAAGCCCATAAACACAATCATTTCATAAAATCCATCCCATGATAATTCCTTGAAATTAACGGCCCAAGGGTACATGAAAACAATTTCTATATCAAATAGCACAAACAAGATGGCTACTAAAAAATATTTAACTGAAATGGGTGTGCGGGCATCTCCTACTGACTCAATTCCACATTCAAACGTATCATCTTTTTTCTCTGAATGCCTTTTAGGACCCAGCGCATGTGTCGCAAGCATGGTGGCCACAATAAATGCTAAGGCCGCCGCGAGTTGTGCGAAAATCGGAAGAAAATCCTGTGGTTGATAGTTCATTACATTAGGCTAAAAAATGAAGCCGCAATTTAATTAAAAATCTAGTTTTTTTGAGTTAATTTTTTAAAAATACTTTGTTTTTCCTGGCACCGCTACTGCATACAAACCATTTGCATCTGGCTTGGATGGCATATCAGCATCCCAACTAAATGTAGCCGGTGCTATATTAAGTCCTGAATTGATCGCTTTATCCCACTCGATCACTTGACCTGAATAGGTGGCCATACGTCCTAAAATAGATGTCATGGTCGAATAAGCGCCATTTTCAGCATCAGCAAACTTGTATTCGCCAGCTGCCACGGTAGCCCATAATTCATCATGCTCTGTTTGATATGGATTATTTTCCTTCGTCTTTTTATCAAAAGCATATTGTGCATTTCCCTTATAATCAAAAATTTTGGCCGAGTCAAAATGTATCTTTCCTTTGGTTCCGATCACATGCTCATCCACCTTAGTCCAAGTACCTGGAATATGTCGACATTGACTATTCAAAATTGTTCCATCTGCATATTCATACTCGACAATATGATGATCAAAAATTTCACCATAATTCTTTCCTTTTCTTACCTCACGACCACCTGTTCCCCGAGCCTTTACCGGATATCCATTTTTAGCCCAATTGATAACGTCAATATTATGAATGTGTTGCTCCGTAATATGATCCCCACACATCCAATTGAAATAATACCAGTTGCGCAATTGATAATCCATTTCAGTCTGACCTTCTTTACGAGGCTTAACCCATACTCCATCATTATTCCACCAGCAAGATGCCGATACAATATCTCCAATTTGTCCGTCTTGAACTCGTTTCATCAGTTCCCTGTATGAATTTTGATAATGACGTTGCAAACCAACCACCACATTTAATTTCTTTTGCTTCGCTATTTTAGCCGCAGCTAATACGCGTTGGATTCCCGCTGGATCTGTAGCCACTGGCTTTTCCATGAAAATTTGCTTTCCCTGAGCCACCGCTTCCTCAAAATAGGGAGGTCTAAATCCTGGAGGCGTAGTCAAAATCACTACATCCGCTAATGCCATTGCCTTTTTATAGGCGTCAAAACCAACAAATTTATGGTCTTCCGGCACGTCAACTTTCTGGCTTATCGGGATAGCTTTCGCCGAAGCGTCCTTCGCTCTCGATTTCATCAAATTGTTGTAGCAATCATCCAAACGATCACGAAAAACATCTGCCATCGCAACTAATTTGATATTTTCTTTTGTACTTAATGCCTGAGTAATGGCACCTGTTCCTCGGCCTCCGCAACCAATGATGGCTACTTTGAGGGTGTCGCCTACTAGGCTTTGGCCTGCAAATGCATTAGCAGCCCATGGACTTAAAATCAATCCACTCGCAGCTAAGCCAGAATGCTTAACAAAATCTCTTCTTGAATTTTTCATGTGTAAATAGTTTAGATTCTCAATTTAAATATTTTTCAAAAAATGTCCTAATTTCTTGGGTGCTTGGCTGAGGATTAGGTCGAATAATTCTAAAACCAACGAAGGGGGCATCCGCATTCCACCAAATACTTTTAGGTATTTGTGGATCTCTACGATTCCAAACTGGGTCTGCGGCAAATCGAGCCGTAGGGCTAACTAATATCTTTTCATCTTGAAAATTTCCTCCTCTAACGATCGCATCCGCATATTTATCCATAAAAAAAGGTGACTCTGATTTTTTATATCCTTCCGCATCGTAATGATCTAACACCCATTCAGAGACATTTCCCAACATATCGTACAAACCAAAAGCATTGGGCTTTTTCAAACCCACATGATGGTATTTTTCCTGAGAATTTTTCGCATGCCAAGCATAATCATCTAAGGGTTCGATGGGATTTTTTTGCCCAGCCTTACATGCATATTCCCATTCTATTTCCGTTGGAATACGATAGAAAATACCCGTTTTGGCATATAACCATTTACAATACATGATAGCAGAATATTGCTGCATTGAGTTTGCCGGGAATCCACCTACTTTCCCCATGCCTAACGTAAAATCAATATAGGGAGGACTAGGCCTAGTAATAGCATCGGGCCCTGTTTTAGCCGGTTTTGGCTCGGGGTCACGCTCCTCCTCAAAAAATAATTGATATTCATCGTAGGTTACTTCTGTTTTTCCCATCCAAAAAGCATTTATTTTCACTTTTTTTTGAGGTCCTTCATCTGCTTTATGTCCTGCATCTTGTGCCGAACTACCTAGTAAAAACTCACCTCCTGGCACAGCCACCATGTCAAATGACACTGTACTTCCTGGGATAATTTGTTGATAAGAACTTAGTTTTTGGGCGTTTACTAGAGTGGAAATAAGAAAGGAAAAACAATAAATTAAAATGTATTTCATACTACAAAAGGTTACGATTTAGTAAAATGTCTAGTTTGCCAGCTTTGAATTCCCAAACTAATAAACGAACATTAGGCAATTTTACCAATAATTTTTCAATTTCTCGTATGGGCATTATCGTGGCGGCCGTCGCTAGCCAGTCGGCCAAAGTCCCATCAGGTGCAATCGCTGTGGCAAAACGTCCATGCGTTAAAGCCATTCCGGTTCTTGGATCTAATACATGCGAATAAACTTGATTGCCTATTTTAACTTGTTGGTATGTCTTCCCTGAACTGGCAATGGCGCAATTTTTTAATTTTAGCATTTGATCTGAAATAGCAGTACCACCAGGGATTTCTAGTCCTACCAACCAGGCTTCCTGTTTTCCTACTTGAGAAGTCAAACAAATTTTGCCACCCGCATCCACCAAGGCATAGGGCCAGCCGCTCTTGACCATTTGGTCTAAAACTTTTTGGGCGACAAACCCCTTTCCCAAGGAACCAAGATCTAATTGGCACCCTTGGTCGGCCAAGCGTAATTTTGTCGAATCCTCAGAGAATTCGATGCATTTCCCCTGAATGGCTGCGGCAATTTTCCTGAGTTCCTTTTCATTAGGCAATATTTTATCTTTCCGAGTTTTTCTCCAGGCTTGAACCAATCTACCTAATTTTACATTCAAAGCCCCTTGGGTCAATTTTTCTGCTTGCATCGCAGCGATTAAGATCTCTTTCAATGAAGGATGAATAGGAAAAAACTCGCCCGTCCCAGCCCGTAAATTGACCTGGCTTAACTCAGAATTAATTTGATAATCGCTCAATTGAGACTCCAAATCCCGCGCTAATTCAAATGAACTTTGAATGACTTTTGAAATTCCAGCACTGTCATTTGTGGAAACAATAATGCTAAATGGCGATCCCATTCGGGCCGTTTCAAAACTATATTTACTTATTTGAGCAAAATTTTGATATGAAATCAGGAGAACAATTATTAGCAAGAAATTGATTTTTTTAATCATAATTCAAATATTACAAAAAAAAATTGTAATTTTATCCCGCAAATAAGGGTAGTATTCGATTCATCAACCGTCTACCGTCACCTATTCAATTTATTTGCTATGCTTGAATCCAATAAATTTCTCTTTGAAGCTTTAACATACGACGACGTATTGCTATTGCCCGCGTATTCAGAGGTATTGCCTCGCGAAGTTAGTACGCAAACTAGGTTAACTCGAAATATCACGATCAATATTCCTATCGTTTCTGCGGCAATGGATACCGTTACTGAAGCGGCTTTGGCGATCGCCTTAGCCCAAGAAGGGGGAATTGGAATCATTCACAAAAATATGACGATTGACCAACAAGCAGCTCAAGTGCGTAAAGTAAAGCGTTCTGAGTCTGGAATGATCATAGACCCCGTCACTTTAAAAGACAATAAAACGTTAGGGGATGCTCAGCGCATCATGAAAGAATTTAATATCGGTGGCATTCCCGTGATTGATGATGCGGGAATTTTGGTAGGTATTTTAACTAATCGCGATTTACGTTTTCAGAAGCAAACTTCGCGTCCGGTGGATGAGATTATGACCAAAGTAAATTTGATCACGGCGAAGGAAGGCATTAGCATGGAGGAGGCTGAAAGCATATTACAAGAATATAAAATTGAAAAATTACCGATTGTGGACAAAAATGGAAAGCTTATCGGCTTAATTACTTATAAAGATATTTTGAAACGCAAATCACATCCTTTGGCATCCAAAGATTCCTTAGGTCGTTTGCGCGTAGGTGCCGCGGTGGGAGTTACTCCAGATTTACTAGATCGGGTACAAGCTTTAGTCCAAGTGGGTGTTGATGTAATTAGTATTGACACAGCTCACGGACATTCAAAAGGCGTAATTGACGCCTTAAAATCCGTTAAAAAAGCATTCCCAACCCTAGAAGTTATTGTAGGAAATATTGCCACAGGGGAGGCTGCAAAAGCATTAGCAGAAGCGGGAGCCGATGCGGTGAAAGTGGGTGTAGGTCCTGGAAGTATATGTACCACTCGAATTATTGCCGGCGTGGGGATGCCTCAATTAACTGCTGTTTATGAAGCGGCAAAAGCATTAAAACCCTATAATATTCCATTAATTGCCGATGGCGGAATTCGATATTCGGGTGATGTAGCGAAGGCAATTGCCGGCGGAGCTAGCACAGTAATGATCGGATCCTTATTGGCCGGAACGGATGAGGCGCCGGGTGAAATGATTATTTTAGAAGGGCGTAAATTCAAATCGTATCGTGGAATGGGTTCATTAGAAGCGATGGAAGATGGGTCCAAAGACCGTTATTTCCAAGATGCGGAAGATGATATCAAGAAATTAGTACCCGAGGGGATTGTAGGCCGAGTACCATTTAAGGGCTCTGTGACCGAAATTTTATACCAAATGGTCGGCGGATTGAAAGCCGGCATGGGATATTGCGGCGCCGCGTCGATTGAAATCATGCAAGAAGCCAAATTTGTCAAAATTACTTCAGCAGGAGTAAAAGAAAGTCACCCGCACGATGTAAGTATTTCGAAGGAAGCTCCGAACTATTCGGCAAAATAAAAAATAAATAATTGAGTTGAAAAGCCAGCCGTAATAGGTTGGCTTTTTTTATCCTTGATACGCTTGAACCGTATCAACGAAACATTGTACCTTATCTGGATGAATATCTGGATAAACTCCATGGCCTAAATTCGCGATGTATCGTTGGCCACCAAAAGCCCTCAACATTCCCTTGGTCTCAGCTTCCACCGTTTTGAAATCACCATATAAGACACAAGGATCTAAATTACCTTGCAAGGTTTTATGAGATCCTACAAGTGCGCGCGATTCCGCTATGTCCATATTCCAGTCTAAGCCAATAGTCTGACAATCTAATTGGGCCATTTCGGCTCTAGCGAAAAATGCCCCTTTGGCAAATAAAGTTAGAGGGACACCCTGTATGGCATCACAGATTTGCTTTAAATAAGGAATTGAGAATGCACTGTATTGTGAAGGTGATAAAATACCCGCCCAAGAATCAAATATCTGTAATAAATTAGCCCCAGCAATCGCCTGAGCTTTTAAGTAGGCAATGGTAGAATCCGTAATTTTTTGCAATAACGCATGAGCTAAAGCCGGTTCAGCGTACAGCATTTTTTTTGCTTGAGAAAAAGTTTTTGAACCTTTCCCTTCTACCATATAACAGAAAATAGTAAATGGCGCACCAGCGAAACCGATTAATGGAACACGACCTGCTAATTCTTTTTTGACAATTTTAATGGCGTCTAATACATATTTCAAATCCTCCTCGGGATTAGCTAATCGAATCTTGGCTAAGTCGGCATGCGAACGAATCACCTCAGGAAACACAGGTCCTTTTTGCTCTTCCATCAAATAAGGCAGGCCCATGGCTTCGGGAACCACTAAAATGTCTGAAAAAATAATCGCTGCATCTACGCCAAACCTATCTACAGGCTGTAGGGTAACTTCTGCCGCCATTTCTGGGTTCGTAGCTAAGGCGATAAATGATCCGGCTTTTGCTCGAACCTCTCGATATTCAGGCAATATTCGACCTGCTTGACGCATCACCCAAACGGGTACCCGTTCTACAGGTAGGCCTTGTGCGGCACGAAGAATTAAATCGTTTTGTAATTTTTCCATTTTGAAGGTACAAAGGTAAAGGAAAAATTAGGTATTACTTATAACCTCTTACCTATTACCTATTTTTTCCTTTACCTTTGCAGACTAACATTTACCTCATGGCTGCAGCACCGATTATCGCCCGATTCATTACAAGCAATACAGATTTTACAAAAAGTCCTCCGGCTAGGTTCCCTGAATTTGCGTTTATTGGCCGGTCTAATGTAGGAAAGTCGTCATTGATCAACTCCCTAACTTTTCATAAAGGTTTAGCAAAAACCTCTCAGACTCCAGGAAAAACACAATTGATTAACCACTTCATGATTAATGAAAAATGGTATTTGGTCGATTTACCGGGGTATGGATATGCCAAAGTAAGTAAAGAGAAAAGAAGGGATTTCGAAAAAATGATTTTTGATTATTTACTTCATCGGGAAAATTTGACTTGTCTTTTCGTATTGATTGACATTCGAATTAAACCCCAAATCGTAGACATTGAGTTCATGAACCGAATGGTCATCGAGCAAGTTCCCTTTCATCTCGTTTTTACGAAGGCAGATAAACTATCGCAAAAGCAAGTGGGGGATAGCGTTGAATTATATAAAAATTATTTATTGGAATCTTGGGAAACATTGCCAACCATATTTATCACCTCCGCTGAAAAACATGTAGGCCGAGAAGATATAATGAAAAATATAGAGCAATTAATTCAAACATCACCTTACAAAATAGGGAAATAGTACTAATTTTGCAGTCGAATTATTAAACATATTCATGGAATTATTGAACGAAGTTGCCCACATCTCTGGTAAACCAGGATTATTTAAAGTGTTAAAGCCTACCAGAACTGGGGTTATCGTCGAGACATTAGATGCGGCAAAACAAAAATCAGTGGTTAGTGGTCAAACCAGAATTTCGGTACTGAAAGACATTTCTCTTTATTTAGATGATCATCAAGATAGCACCATGCCATTGGCTGAATTATTCTTAAAAATACATGAGATGTTTAATGGAGTATTGCCGATAGAGCCTCGCAAATCAACTGATTTGGAACTTTATGGCGTAATATCTACGGTAGTTCCCAATTATGATGCTGATCGTGTATTCGCATCCGACATCAAAAAAATCTTAAATTGGTACCTGATTTTATTCACGCATGTTCCTGATCTTTTTCCTCAAAAGGTCGCTAAGGAATCTAAGCCATCTAAGGAAGATTCAGAAAAACCCAAGGCAGAAAAAAAGCCGGCAGCTAAAAAAGCCCCAGCTAAAAAATAATCATAAAAAAATCCCGGTCTAAACCGGGATTTTTTTTATCTCAATGAATTAATCCACTTCGCAATAATAATGGCATCGCCCTTTGGAACATTTGTCATAGGAGCCATTGGAGGATAACCTGGCCAGTTGGCAGGCTGAGGTTTTGCAATCAGTGCAACTATTTTATCTACACTGTATTTCTTTTTAGCCACATCCTGATAAGCGGGTCCTACTAATCTTGCATCTATTTTGTGACAAGCAAAACACGTATACTTTTGCATCAAAGGCTTAATTGCTTCTGGAAAATCTTCAACTTTAGCTTGCAAACTCAAGGCTGAAAAACTCAATACTGCTGTAAAAATTAACTTAGATATCATTTTCATAAAAAATTAATATTAATAGATAAAAATATAAACTTCCAAATTGGATTCACAAATTAAGGGAATTCTCTTTAAAAAACTGCCCTGAATCACGCCTTTTTTAATGAATCAACTGCATTTCTTACACTTCCATGCTTTTCTAATAGTTCCGCAGCACTTTCTTCACTAATTCCAGTTGCTTCTCGGACCATCATAATCGCCCTTAAAACTAATTTATGATTGCTTAATTGCATGTCGACCATCTTATTCCCCTGCACATGTCCTAGTTGGATCATCACAGAAGTAGAGATCATATTTAAGACTAATTTCTGTGCCGTTCCTGATTTCATCCGCGTACTTCCTGTGACAAATTCAGGCCCCACAATCACTTCAATCGGATATTTGGCTTCCTTAACCACCACACCACCCGCATTACACACAATGCAACCGGTGAGAATTTCGCGCTCGTTTGCAGCGCGCAATCCACCCACTACATAGGGGGTTCTTCCAGAAGCTGCAATTCCAATGACCGTATCCAACACTCCTATTCCATAGGCTTCCATGTCCAACCAAGCCTGTTTTTCATCATCTTCTGCATTCTCAACGGCCTTACGAATCGCCCCATCACCACCGGCAATTAATCCAATAACCCGATCAAAAGCCACGCCATAGGTAGGCGGACATTCCGAGGCATCCACAACGCCTAGTCGGCCAGAAGTTCCAGCCCCAATATAAAATAAGCGTCCACCTTGTTTCATTCGAGGAATAATTTGTTTCACGAGCGCCTCGATCGCTGGAATTACTTTTTCGACCGAATGAGCAACCGTTTTATCTTCTGCATTCATTTGTCGAAGTAAAGTATCTACACTCTGCTGCTCTAAATTTTCATATTGAGAAGCAGATTCGGTCGCCAATAAGGTTAGATTTTCAGCCATTATTGTTGGTATAATTCATTATAATTTGAGAAAAAATACGGAATGGTTTCGATTCCCTTGTAAAAATTAAACAAGCCATAATGCTCGTTTGGAGAGTGGATGGCATCGGAATCTAGACCAAAACCCATCAAAATAGACTTGATACCCAACTCCTTTTCAAATAAAGCTACGATGGGAATACTTCCGCCTCCGCGAGTTGGTACAGGCTCTTTTCCAAAAGTCTTCGCCAAAGCCTCAGATGCTGCTTGGAATGCAATGCTATCCGTCGGCATTAAATACGCTTCTCCCCCATGATGTGGGATGACAGTCACTTGGACTCCTTTGGGGGCTGCGGCTACAAAATAGTCTGTAAATAATTTAGTAATATGCTCAGATGATTGATTGGGAACTAACCTCATGGAAATTTTAGCATAGGCCATGGAAGGTAAAACGGTCTTAGCTCCCTCACCTGTATATCCACCCCAAATACCATTGACGTCTAAAGTAGGCCTAATTGAGGCCCGCTCGATCGTTGAAAAACCTTTTTCTCCATGGACGGCATGAATGCCTAAATCATTTTGATATGCTTCTAAGTCAAAAGGCGTTTGTGCCATGGCAGCGCGATCTGCTGCACTAACTTCCAACACCCCATCGTAAAATCCTGGGATGGTAATGCGATTAAATTCATCGTGCATAGATGAAATCATTTCACATAAAATATTAATGGGATTAGCGACCGCTCCACCATATACGCCAGAGTGCAAATCTCGATTAGGCCCTTTTACGGCCACTTCCATGTAACTAAGTCCTCGTAAACCTACGTCGATGGACGGAGTATCGTTCGCAATGATTGCCGTATCTGAAATTAAAATAACATCTGCTTTTAACAGCTCTTTGTGTGCACAAACGAAAGTGGACAAGTTGTTTGACCCAATTTCCTCCTCCCCTTCAATCATAAATTTAACGTTACAGGTTAATTCACCTGCCGCATACATCGCCTCAAAAGCTTTGACATGCATAAATACCTGACCCTTATCATCACATGAACCGCGTGCATAAATAACCTCATTTTTAATGATTGGATCAAAAGGAGGATTATCCCACAACTCTAATGGATCGGCGGGTTGGACATCATAATGCCCATATACTAAGACTGTAGGCGCCTTTGGATCAATCATTTTCTCTCCATAAACAATGGGGAAACCCGCTGTTTCCTCTAGACGAACATGGTCAACACCCGCTTTTTTGAGGTTTTCGGCCATCCATTCTGCGGCTTGCCTAACCGATCCAGCATTTGCAGGATCAGCAGAAATAGAGGGAATGCGCAAAAATTCTAATAATTCAGTTAAAAATCGATCTTGATGGGCGGATATATACGCTTGCGTTTCTTTCATATTTGATTCTAATTGCTAAAGTGCAGCTATACAAATATAAAAAAAATAATGTTTACGAACGCTTTTTACGTGGGATAAGGTACATCCGATTTTCTGTCCCTTGAAAAATACGTACGATATTTCCCCGGTGCGTGAAAATGACCAGACATGCGATGAATAGTCCAAAATAAACTAATAAGGGAATTTCCTGTCCAAATACCCCAAAAATTAACAATAATGAAAATACGATCGACGAAATCATAGAACCCAAAGAAACGTATTTTGAGATGGCAAAGACGATTAAAAAAACACAAATACCCACGATGGCTGCTTGTGGGTGTAATGCCAATACCATGCCTAAGGTAGTGGCTACCCCTTTTCCTCCTTTAAAATCGCAAAAGACAGGTAGCAGGTGACCTATAATGGCTAAAAAGCCGAAAAGTATTTTTAAGGTTACACAAGTTTGCCAATCAATTAAATGAAAGTAAAATAAAACAGCGGAGAGACCTGTGGCAATAAATCCTTTGAGTGAGTCAACAAACAGAACGATGGATCCTGCTTTTTTGCCTAATACTCGAAAAGTATTTGTCGCGCCCGCATTTCCACTCCCATGTTGGCGAATGTCAATTCCATGATACGTTTCTCCGTACCAAATGGCAGTAGGAATAGAACCAAGAAGATAACTTAAAATAGAAAGTCCAAAAACAATTAATACCATAAGTCAAATTCCGCGATTTGGCAGATTCAAATATAGAGTGCTAAGCTTCAGAAATCAAATACTTATAAAACATTCTTGAAATGTTTAAACTTTAGTCTTTAATTTATTCTAATTTCGGTTAAAATGAGACATTGATGGAGGCCATCAACCTGAAAGTCTGTGGAACACCGTGGTCTAAATAGCTAAGTCGATGAAAAGCCTGAATACGGAAAATCTTGAAAATATTATCAATGCCATATCCCGCCTCCACATAGGGTTTTCCAGGCTCAAGCGCATCAAAAGCATATCGATCTAAAAACTTCGATTTCAATGGATTATTAACGTCCTTCATAATCTCTTTATTAGAAGCTCGTTGGCTCCCGATCACCATATTTGTACTTGCAATAAAACGCCACTTCAATTTTTTAATCAAGGGTATCCGATTAAAAAACAAACCATCAAAATTATGATTATACTGCAAGGAAACATACTGATCACTCACAAATTCAAAATAATTCATGGTGGAAAATGCACTCCTGACAAAGAACAATGTCTCATTCCCCAAGTGTGGAAATAAAAGAGGAGCGGGTAAATTTGATGGCGTATACCCCGCCATTAAGGTATAATCAGATCGACCAATTTTACCTACTCGAAAAGACTGATAGGCTTTAAGCGTAAATCGTTCATAATCAAAGTTTCCACCTAAAAATCCTTTGATTCCCCTTTGATATTTAAAAGTAACCACAGGAATTCTCCTCGTTGACAAAGTAATCTTCTCATTCCCATTCATAAGAAACGTCTCATTTTTAGCAAATCTAGCTTCCAATGTGATGAATGAATCTTGATAATAATCTTGCACCGGCGAATTAACACCCATCTCAGGGCTCAGTCGGTATTGAAATCGGAATAATGGATCAAAGGATCTGGTATTGGCCGAAACTGAAAGGCTAATTCCTTTGTTAGCTTCTGTCGTAAAAAACGCTTCGGTTTCTCGGCGGTAGAAAGCACCTGAGAACGCACCCCAACGGGTAAACGCGTAAAATAATTTATTATCACCAATCAATTCTGGAGTTAATCCAACCCTTTCAATGTCATACGAATGACGCAATCCGGCCACCGTCCATTTTTTTCTTGAAAATAAATAATTGACTTCCCCGGAATATTTTAACACCAAATCTTTAGTGCCAAAACCTACATTACCTCTTAAAATCCAGTTTTTATCGAAATTTGCATTGGTTCGAAAACCCAACCGAAACCGCGCTCCTTCCAAGCGGTTAATGGCTAAACTGGTAATATAAGGACCTACTTCAATATCATTAAAGCGCCTAAAACCACTAAAAACAATTTCGGCAATTTCTACATACGTTTTAACCACCGGCAAATTTCTGACTGAATCAATCAAGGAGGAGGCCAACAAATCCTGAGCACTTAATGGCTCAAAGCGTGCATTCTTCCAAAAATTCGGATCTGGCTCTTTTGCGTCCTCAGCCACCTCTGAGACCAAATCATAAAAATCTAGCGGCTTGGGTTCATTCACGACAAAATCCTTGTTGGATATATACATCTTTAAAAGCATTCCAGCTGAGCCCTTAGTAATTTCTTCTAAATCAATCAAAAACCGAGTCTTGGCAGGCAGCCAGACCCCAGAAGGTGTTTGCTCTAGCTCCTGAGAAATCTTAATCTTATCGATGAAATTTAAATTTGCTTGCTTATCAACAGTGGCATCTATTTGAACTAAAGCAAAATTGGTTGTGTCAATCCACACTTGGCCCGTAAAAACTAAATCCATTGGATTTTTAGGCTCATAATCAATTTGATAACAAACCTTACCCTCGACTTTTACCGTGTCACCTAAGTAATATTTATAATTTGCTTTCCAACCGTCGCCTATGGGACTAGCAAAATCCTTTCCAAAAAATCCAATGTAGTTTTGATAGAAATTATAGTTAGCTACTAAATTACCACCGACCAATTGTGAAATAAAACTTCCATCTTTCACACCAACCCCTTTTATATTCGTCTTTAAAATGAGCTCCTTTTTTCTTTGTGGTGAATCTCGATAATAAAATTTACTTAAAGTCTCAGAGATGAAGGTCGGTATAACCAATTTACCATCATCCCCTGCTATTTTTTCAAATTTTTTAATTGCCTCCTGAATATCCTTCATCACCTTTCGCTCCTTAAACTTTTCTGAAATATTATCCACATCCAACTCCATCTTAGTATAAGAATCGTAAGAATAAGCCGTCAGCTTACTTCGGTCATTTTTCTCCCGATTCTTGATCACATTTCGCAATATTTTGAAAACAGGATTTTCCCCTGAATAAACAATTACTTCGTTCAGAGAACGATTGGTTGGATCAATCTGAAAATCAACAACCTGGGATTTTAACTTTTTATCGATGTATTTAACCTTCTTTTTATATCCTACAAATGAAACATAAATAGAGTCCGATAAAAATTTTGAGTTTAAGATATACTCCCCTTGAAAATTAGTGCTCGTACCCACATTCACACCCAAGATACCTACAGATGCAAAAGGTACAGGGTCCCCATTGCTCGCATCACGAACAATACCCTTAATTTGATATTGAGCTACAAGGGATTCAAATGAAAGAAGAACTAGTAAAAGTGCTAAAATAGCACCAAAAACACTTTTTTTCAAAACTTTTTAATAGGGTTAGCTAAATTTAAAAGCAAAATACTCCCGTTTTATTCAAAATTTCTTTTGAATGAAAAGGAAGGAAACAAAAATACAAAGTATTGTGAAAAAAAACCTATTCGTCGACAAATTTTAAACATTCGTCGGCAAAAATTTTGAATTTATGTAAGGCGCGTGCTCGATGAGCGATGACATTCTTTTCCGAAAGCGTCATCTCAGCAAATGTCCTTGATTCATTTTCTGGTTGGAACAAAGGATCATACCCAAACCCTTGATTTCCCCTTGGACTTAACATAATTTCTCCCCTAATCTCTCCTTCAAATTGATGGAATTGGCCATTTTGGTGAAAAGTTAAGACCGTAACAAAACGCGCTGATCGATCAGCGTAATTACTCATCTCAACAATTAACTTCTTGGAATTCGCTAGATCATTTTTGGGCTCTCCAGCAAATCGGGCTGAATAAACTCCTGGTAGACCTCCTAAGCAATCGACTTCAAGCCCTGAATCATCAGAAAGACAAGTCACCCCAAATCGATCTGCAATATACCGTGCCTTTTGCATAGAATTTTCAGCTAACGTTTTACCTGTTTCTGGAATATCGTCAATAACTCCTAGCTCGGATATGGATTTAATTAGGAAATGACTTCCCAAAAGAGCCGATAGCTCTTCAATTTTATGCTTGTTTTGAGTAGCTAAATATAAGTCAATCATTATAAAGCACCAACTACCTCAACTTCGAAATAAAGAGGTGAATTGGGAGGGATAGTTCCGCTTCCATTCGTACCGTAACCTATTTTGGATGGTATAATGAGCGCGGCTTTCTCACCTACCCTCATTTTTAAAATTCCCTCCTCAAAGCCAGCAATAACACCGCCAGTACCAGCGACATAGGTAAATGTCCCTGAATCAAAAGCTGAATCATAAATTACCTTCCCAGCCGCATCATATTTCAAATTGCCGTAACTTAATCGCCCAGTATAATTAACTTTTACCGACTGGCCTCCTGAAATAGCTGCCCCTTTGGGATTCTCGACCAACTTTTTAAATATTAAGCCAGAGGGTAATATTTCCGGACTTGTAATTTTGTACAAGGTTTGGAAATCTTTCAACTGCTCCGCCTCTGTTCGTATCGATACCACGTCAATCTCTAATTTAATCACTGAAAATGCAGATATATTCGTGTAAGAATTACCCCCAAAAGCGAGGGCTGAAGGCAAAATGAATAAACCCGATTCACCTTCTTTCAAAAAGGATATTGGTAAATTTAAAATGGTGGAAGAGGATCCCCAGACCATGCCTTTTAATTGGCCTAATGATTTTGCCGTAGAATCTATTTTAGTGCCATCAAGCAAAGTCATTTTATAATAAAACTTAATTAAATCCGCATTAAATGCCTGTTTACCTGTAGATTTAGCTGTATTAATTGAATAATACATCCCCTCAGGAGATTTTTGGAGCTTTAAATTTGACCGACTGATGTAACCTTCTATCTCCTTTTGATTATCTGATTCTGTTTGGTTTATTTCATCAAATTTACAACTTGACATTCCACCTAACAGCGAAAGACCGATAAAAAAGTAAACTAAATTTTTCATTATTCTATTCAATTTTGGCTATATAAATCTCAAACATTAAAGGCGTAAATCCTGGGATACTCGTTCCTGAACCTTTTTCTCCATATCCGATCGTAGAAGGAAAAACAACTATCGCCTTCCCCCCCAAACGCATCTTTTCAATCCCTTTTTGGAACCCAATAACTGTTTGAGTTCCCCCTACAGTTACCGAAAAACTATCCGTGCGAGCCATATTTCCATCAAATGCAAAGCCATTTAAAAACCGACCCGTATACTTTAATTTGACTACTTTGCCAGTAGCTGGAATGTCTCCGGTTCCAGGTGCCAATTGGATATAACGCAATCCGTCGGTTTCCGTAGTAGTAACTTTATAGCCTTTTTTTGCAATAAATGCATTTATTTGATCACTCTGGCTCCGTACCGCATAACTTTTAATCGTTACTTTCAATGGGGTGTACGCAGGCAATCCCTCAAAAGATTGGGAAGTACCTGGCAAGGCCATCACTGCCTGCTCTTCATCCCGTAAATTTGCCATTAAACGAGTGAAAATTGGGTTCAAGAAACCATATTGATACATTAAAGGAGAGTTGGTTTTACGATTCGTACTATCCAAAACCTTTCCTGTTACTAGATTAGCTAATTCATAATGAATCAACAAGGTATCTCCTCTCGTTGCTAATTCTCCACTAGGATTTGACTTAGTCAGAAAATAATAGGCGCCATTCTCCATGGCAATGGGAGTTTGATTTAACTTGGAGAAGTACGACAGTATTTGTGTCTGATTCTCTTTTGCCTTCAGTTCGTCTGCCAACTCAACATTTGACAAACAAGAAGTCAATATAGAACCCACAAATACCATCGCTAAAAACTGCTTCACCAAATTTCTCATATTTCTTATTTCTTAGACAACACTTCTACTTCAAAAACTAACACTGAATTGGCTGGAATTGGACCACGTGCTTGCTCACCATATCCAATCGTAGATGGAATCACAAATGTACCTTTACCACCCGCTTTTAATAGAGTCAAAGCCTCATTAAATCCAGGAATCATTTGGCCTACAGGCATTTCAGCCGCATTTCCTTTGTCAAATTCTTTTCCGTTTAAAAACGTACCACGGTAGTTGACCATCCACGTCTCTCCCATTTTCGGAGAAGCACCAGCACCTGGCTTTTCAATAGAATAATACAATCCTGCAGCCGAAGTCGCAAATGATTTACCTGTTTTTGCTATATAGTCAGCGATCATTTTAGGTTGCAATGCAATATCCTTAGACGCATCTTGCTTCGCTTTAGCCGCCTCTTTCTCCATATCCTTTTCAAATTCAGCACGAGACTGAACTTTCAATATTTTTACGGTGTACTTTAAATCAGTACCAGGTTTCAAGAATGGAGGCAATGGAGATTGAACTGCTTTTGTCAAACTGTCAATCGGCACCAATATCGTTGCACTATCACCTAAGGCTAATAAACGCAATCCATTTTCAAAAGATCCTTTAAATGATCCGGGAGCGTTAGAAGGAGCTTGGATCATCCCTTTTCCTGGTTGGCCATCCTTCTTAGTATCCTGCAAAACAGAATCAGCGCCATTTTTAATCACTAAATTAAACGTAATGATATCGCCTTCTTTTAATTTCTTTGCTGCATCATCATGGCTATGCATTTGAATTTTAACTCCGTCGATTATCTCTACTTTATTCTTATTACAAGCAGTCAATAATAGCACTGCTGAAAAAATTAAACCTATTTGTTTACGCATGATTGTGGTGTTTTGACCGTAGTCCGATGAAAAATTTGTTTAGTTTCTTTATAATTTTTTTACTCGATTTATTTCTGAAAGGTACAAAGGTAATACTTCTTGCAATTTTTCCCTCGCTTGAGTTAAAGATCCACCAGAAAATCGACCACCGGAAGCATTTTTATGACCACCTCCCTCAAAATAAGTGGCCGCAAATGTGTTCACGGCAAAAGGTTCTATCGAGCGAAAAGATAATTTAATTCCATCCGGTCTGGCAATTAGTAAGATGGCCCAAATGGCCCCAGCGATCTGTAATCCATAATTTACAATGCCCTCGGTATCACCTGCTTGAGAATTAAATTGGACTAAATCCTCCTCCGTAATCCACATAATCGCTAAATGATACTCGGATAAATATTCCAAGCGATTAGCTAAAATATGGCCTAAAAATTTTAACCGGTCTATGGAAGCTGAATCAAAAATCTTTCGATGAATGGCATTGGTATTAACGCCCAATTTAATCAAACTGGCGACTACTTCATGTACGTGAGCCGTGGTATTGGGATGCCTAAAACTGCCCGTATCGGTCATAATGCCTGAATACATACATGTTCCCATCTCTTCACTTATCAACTCCTCATCCCCCCACTCAACGATCAAATCATAAATTAACTCACAGGTAGACGCAGCGATCGTCCGATGGTAATAATAATCAGCAAAATCCTCTGGATCTAAATGATGATCAATCACTACTTTAGTTCCTCGTGCATGTTTGACCAAAGAAGATAATTGATGAAGTCGCTGCAAACCAGAAAAATCCAAACAAAATACCCAATCCGCCTGTTCGATTAAGGGTGCAATTTGAACCTTTTGAATAGGGTTTTCAGCATTTAAAATAGCTGATGCACCTGGCATCCATTGAAGATTTTGTGACACCGCAGAAGGTACAATCACTTGGGCATGTAGCCCTTTTAAGGTTAAATATTGTTGCCAAGCAAGACTCGAACCAATCGCATCCGAATCTGGATTAAAATGAGTCGTAATAACCGCCTTTTGACCTGGTACTAATTTTGCTTGCAAAGCAGAAATGGAAGACATATGAATATTTACTGCCATAATAAATTTGGGCATTCGCAAAGTTAGAGATAAATTTGTAAAAAAATTTACACATGCCCACAAATAGAACCTTTACCATGATTAAACCCGATGCCGTTTCAGATGGATTTTCGGGCCCCATCATTCAACAGATTGAGGAAGCCGGATTTAAAATCATCGCCCTTAAAAAAATCAAATTAAGCCCAGAGGAAGCTGGTAACTTTTACGAGGTACACAAGGAAAGGCCTTTTTTCCAGAGTCTTTGCGATTATATGTCATCAGGTGACATTATTCCAATGGTCTTAGAAAAAGAAAATGCGATGGAAGATTTTCGAACATTGATCGGCGCAACGAACCCAGCCAATGCCGCCGAAGGAACCATTCGTCAGCGCTTTGCAAAATCCATTGAGGCCAATGCCATTCATGGTTCGGACTCGGATGAAAACGCAGCTTTGGAAGCCGCATTTTTCTTCTCGGAAACAGAATTGAAAAATTAATTATCTGTGTTTATAAAACAGAAAGCCATTCTCCTCATTGATTAAGATCAAATTTGGATGGTACTTAAATCGATCCTCGGCATCAGACTTCATCACAAAAAATGCAGGTCGGTCTACCGAGGATCGATTCATTAATTCCTCGCCCGTCGGGCTTCCCGCTTGCTTTTGAAAATAGAGTAAGTGAGCAAATGACTTGAACCCTACAGTCTCAACATACACTTTTTGGCCTAATTTGGCAATGTAAAAATCGATGGGCGTAGCCTGCGTATAGCCTTCGATCTTAGGCACGACATACCTTGAATAAGCGAAAATTAAACATATGCCTAAAGCCATACATATTAAAAACCTCTTAAAACTGATTCCACTTTTACCCCAAACGGAATAGATAATCAAAGCCGACCAAATCACTCCGATCCATTTTTCAAATCCATTCCAAGCCACAGGGGATTGTAAATTGCCTCGAACAAATCCATCCTGAATGTAGGGCAAAAAGGCGTTTGGGTTTTCTCCGATCAAAGGAACTAAGGTAAAAATCAGTCCCAATAATAACCCAAGTACAACAAAAAGTATCGTTTTCAAACGGTTCAAAGGCACATTGCCTGCGTGCCAAGCATGTAATACTTGAGCTGAAAAAAAGGTGATTGGCAGCCAACACATGGACGAATAATGAACAATCTTCGTTTTGACCAAACTAAACAAAATCAAAACCACCCAAAAAAGCACTTTCATCCAGGAGGAAAAAGCAGTTGATTCTTTTTTGACAAATATTCGATTCAATGCTAAAATAGAAATAGGGAAGCAGCCCAACAATAAAACCAGGGCATGGTAATAAAAGGGTTGGCCATGACCGGCATCTCCCGTAGTCAAAAGTCGAACCTGATATGCAAAAAAGTCCTCGATAATTCCCATTCCAAATTTCAATGCAATCAAACCGTACCAAGTAACGAAAAATAAACAAGCTAAAGTGGCAGACAAAATCGCCGCCTTAAAAAGCGTGAAAAAACGAGGCATTACTTCCTTTCTATGGATGATACCGAAAATCAATAAAGTTAATCCCCATAGTAATAAGGCCACCGGTCCTTTCGTCAGCATCCCTAATCCAATCATCACCCCAGCTAAAATAGCGTTTTTAACTCGAGAAGAATCGGCATAAAACTCGGCAAAATAGTAAATGCCTAAAAATATAAATAAGTTGAACAGCGGGTCAATAATCCCCGAACTTGCATACACATGCGGAGTAATGGCCGCTAG